>DATLYJ010000149.1 GCA_035574915.1 Dehalococcoidia bacterium
GGCGTAGGGGTGCAGCACCGCTGCGCCCGGGGTTGGGCGGGCCGGGGACGCCTCTCACCGCCACGGCCCGGCGCGGCGCGCGCCCTATAATGCCACCCAGCCCCCACCCCAGGAGCATCCCGTGACCGTCCCCCAATTCGAACTCCTCACCGAACTGAAGCTCATCGACCCCATCCGCAGGAAGATTGACGAAGCCTACGTGCCCAACGACCACCCCATCGTCATGGCGTCCGTCGACGAGGACGGCAGGCCCGTGCTCTCCTTCCGGGGCAGCACCCACGTGCACAGCGACACGCAGATCGCCGTCTGGGCGCGTCGCTCCGAGGGCAACACGGCCCGCGCCCTCGCGAAGAACCCCCACGTGGCCCTGATCTTCCGCGAGCCCAACCCCGCCGGCGGCCGCTCCGCCGCCGTCATCACCATGCGCGGCCGCGCCCGCGTCGTCACCGACGAGGCCGTCCGGCGCAAGGTGTACGGGTCGATGCCGGAAGTCGAACGGACCGCCGACCCGGACTGCACCGGCGTCGCCATCATCATCGACCTCGACAGCGTCACAGGCTTCATCCCCGGCTACCGCCTCCAGATGACCCGCTGACCCGGCGCCGGCGCTCCGAGTCTCATGCACTCCGCACCCTGGACTCTGCACCTGATAGGAGGCCGCCCATGAGGCCCGTCGAGTTCTGGAGCGAAGGCACCCTGCTCCGCGGTGACATCTTTGAACCGCCGGGCCTCGCCGCGGACGGACGCCGTCCCGGCATCGTGCTCTGCCACGGCTGGGGCGGCACCAAGCAGCACCTGCACAGCATCGGCCTGCCGCAGCGTCTCGCCGAAGCCGGCTTCGTCGTGCTCGCCTTCGACTACCGTGGCTGGGGCGAGAGCGAGAGCCGCGTCGTTGTCCTCGAGCCGCTGCCGAAGGAGAAGACCGAGGCCAGCGCTCGCGTCCGGGTCATCCGCGAGGTAGTCGACCCCTTCGACGAGGCCTGGGACATCCGCCATGCCATCGACTTTCTCCAGGGCGAGCCGTCCGTCGACCCTGCCCGCATCGGCCTCTGGGGCTCCAGCTACGGCGGCGGGCTCGTCGTCTGGCTCGCCGCCCACGACGACCGCGTCCGCTGTGTCGTCAGCCAGGTCGCAGTGCAGGACTCGCGCGCCCTCGCCGCATCGCGCATGCACTCCTTCCCCCGCGCCCGCGAGGAGATGCGCGCGCTCGCCAGCGCCCAGGCCCGCGGCGAAGCCGAGCCCATCCCCCAGAGCATCGACGCCACCCGCGGGCTGCGCGGCACGCCTCACTCCGCCAAGATGTACTACTTCGCCCCCGTCGAGCTCGCCGAGCGGATCACGGTCCCCGTCCTCCTCATCGATGCCGAGCACGAAGAGCTCTGGGACCGCACGCAGCACTCCAAGCTCCTGTACGAGCGCCTGCGCGCCGCCGGCCGCACCGACGCCGAGTACGTCGTAATCCCCGGCATCACCCACTACGCCGTCTACGGCGATAAGTGCCGCGAGGTCACCGAACTGGCGGTCCAGTGGTTCCAGCGCCACCTGTGAGCCCTGCCTCCCGGCGTAGGGGCGCAGCACCGCTGCGCCCGGGGTGGGGCTGCGACACACCACAGGGCATCGGCGCAGGACCGCCCGTGTCCCGCGCCCGTGTCCCGGGGTAGGGGCGCCGCACCGCTGCGTCCGGGGTGGCCTGCGACACATCACGTGCCTTCAACGTATCATTCGCGCTGGACATTTCGTGATGAGTGGGCCAATATAGCACATATGTACTCATGAGCCAAACCACAAAGATCGAATGGACCGAGGCAACCTGGAATCCCGTTACCGGCTGTACGCGGGTATCCCCCGGGTGCGCCCACTGCTACGCCCTCACGTTTGCAGAACGCTTTCGCGGCGTCCCCGGTCACCCATACGAGAATGGCTTCGACCTGCAGTTGCGGCCCGAACGCCTGAACCAGCCCCTCGAGTGGAAAAAGCCAAAGGTGATTTTCGTCAACAGCATGAGCGACCTCTTCCACGAAGAGGTCCCTGAGGACTACATCAGGCAGGTCTTCCACGTCATGAAGCGCGCAGACTGGCACACCTTTCAGGTGTTGACGAAGAGGTCGAAGCGATTGGCAGAGCTGGCGCCCAACCTGGAGTGGCCCAGCAACGTTTGGATGGGCGTCTCGGTCGAGAACCAGCGTTGGACAAGTCGCATCGACGACCTGCGCACAGTTCCGGCCGCGGTCAGATTCCTTTCTTGCGAACCGCTTCTCGGTCCCTTGGAGCTTGACCTACGCGACATCGACTGGGTGATCGTCGGCGGCGAGAGCGGGCATCGGGCCCGCCGCATGAGGCCCGAATGGGCGATCTCGATCCGTGATCAATGCGCCGCAACTGGCGTCCCCTTCTTCTTCAAGCAGTGGGGCGCGTTCAGTGCAGATGGCATACGGCGTGGCAAGCGAAGAGCTGGTCGGACTCTGGAGTCCAGGATTTGGGACGGCTTCCCCTCCGTCGACTTACTTCGAAGTGGTGCTCGATAGGGTAGGACAGTGGTCCGCAGACAAGCTGGAGATGCTTGCAAAGTACCTCCATGCTTACGCGGTGATCATGGCGGCCCAAAAGCGGCCGCGCGCGGACGGCCGGCCTCCTTGGCTGGACAACTTCCAGTACATGGATGCATTTGTCGGTGCCGCCACTCTGGAATTTCGCGACCGCGCGACGGCTCGCTATCTGGAAGGCTCTCCCATAGTCGCCCTCAATTGTGATCCCCCGTTTGACCGCCGTTGGTTCATCGAGAAGAATCGGGCGCGAACCCGCCGGCTCAGGGATATGCTTGCGTCTCGAGAGGACGGCCACCGCGCGCAGGTAGTCGAGGGTGAAGCCAACGCCTCTCTTAGGGCGCTCGTCTCTCAACTTTCAAGGCGTCAGCGCGCCTTTGCCTTTCTAGACCCCTACGGTCTGCAGGTCGAATGGGCGACCGTGGCGCTCCTTGGTGAAAGCCGTAGAGTCGATGTCTTCATCAACTTCTCGTTGATGGGCCTAACCAGAAACCTCCGACGGCAAGAGCCACCCTCGGAGGAGTTTAGAAGCACTATCCGCCGAGTTATGGTGGATGACTCCTGGGTGGACAGCCTGTACATGACTCAGCCGGACTTGTTCGGTGGATCCTTGAAGTCTCGCTCAAGCCTGGCATCGGCGGCACTTGCGGAAAGGTATGCTACGGACCTGCGAACCTCGTTCAGTCACGTGAGTCCGCCGGTCATTATGCGAAATACACGCCGCGCTCCAATCTATGCTCTGGTATTCGCCAGCCATAATCAGCGCGCCGTTGCGATCATGACTGACATCATGAAGACGTACCGCAATTAGCGCGCCCCGGGTGCTGCCCCGGGTTCCTCGTGCCACCGTACGCCTGCCCGCCCGGAGCCGCAGCAGCCTTGTCCCTCCCCGACCCGCCTGCTACCATTCCCCCAACATGTCGCACAGCGGCCCGCGCAGCATGGCGATGCCCCGGTCCTTCGGCCCTTCTTCAGAAGGGTGGGAAGGACTTATCTGACCTCACGCCGAGCCAAGACCACCTCGTGGGCCCGCCTCGGCGGGCCTCTTCATTTCCGGCACTCGCCCTTGCCGGAAAACATGAAAATACGAGACGAAACCGGACCTCGTGTCCGGTGTGACGACGCCAGGAGTATCGCATGAGCTTCGCCAAAGCCCTCAAGTGCCGCGAGTGCGGCCGCGACTACCCCATCGCACCCCAGCACGTCTGCGAGTTCTGCTTCGGCCCCCTCGAGGTCGCCTACGACTACGACGCCATGCGCAAAAAGGTCACCCGCGAGAGCATCGAGCGCGGACCCCTCTCCGTCTGGCGCTACCGCGACCTCCTCCCCTGTGAGGGTGAGCCCGTCGACCTCCAGGCCGGCTTCACGCCCCTGATCCGCGCCCAGAACCTGGGCGAGGCCCTAGGCCTCAAGCACCTCTACCTCAAGAACGACTGCGCCAACCCCACCTGGAGCTTCAAGGACCGCGTCGTCACCGTCGCCGCCACCAAGGCGCGCGAGTTCGGCTACGACACCCTGGCCTGCGCCTCCACGGGCAATCTCGCCAACTCCGTCAGCGCCCACGCCGCCCGCGCCGGCATGGCGGCCTACGTCTTCGTGCCCTCCGACCTCGAGGAAGGCAAGCTCCTCGGCTCGAAGGTCTACGGCGCCAACCTCGTCGCCGTCGACGGGTCCTACGACGACGTCAACCGCCTCTGTGCCGAGATCGGCGACAAGTACAAATGGGCCTTCGTCAACATCAACGTCCGGCCCTACTATGCAGAAGGCTCGAAGACCCTTGGCTACGAGGTCGCCGAGCAGCTGGGCTGGCGCGCCCCCGACCACTGCATCGTGCCCATGGCGTCAGGCTCCCTCTACGTCAAGATCCGCAAAGGCCTCGACGAGCTCGCGAAGTTGTGGCTCATCGACAGCGTCCAGACCAAAATGTCCGGCTGCCAGGCGCTCGGCTGTTCGCCGATCGCCACCGCCTGGGAGAACGGCACCGAGAACATCCGTCCCGTGCGGCCGAACACCATCGCCAAGTCCCTGGCGATTGGCAACCCCGCAGACGGCTACTATGCTCTCCGTACCATGGCCGAGACCGGCGGGGCCGCCGCAGCCGTCACGGACGAGGAGGTAGTGGAGGGCATCCGCCTGCTGGCCGAGAGCGAAGGCATATTCGCCGAGACCGCCGGCGGCGTCACCATCGCCGGCCTCCGCCGGCTCGTCAAAGCTGGCCGCGTCGAGCCGGACGAGGTCGTCGTCGCCTTCATCACCGGCGGCGGCCTGAAGACGCAGGAGGCAGTCGCGCCGGCCCTCCCGGAGGCCACCCACATCAAGCCCACCATATCGTCGTTCGAAGAGGCCCTCGCCGCCCGTAAGCCGGCAGAGGTGGCTGAATGAGCGCTTTCTACAGAGGTCGGAGTACGCAGTGCAGGTCCACCGCGACGCCCTCGTTCGCTCAGCGCCCTGCACGCTGCGCACTGCTCTATTCCCCGGAGGTCCCCTGATGGCCCGCCAGCGAGTCAAGTTCACCTTCGCCCAGGAGCTGATCAAAGAGCCGGTGATCTACCAGCTCGGCAAGCAGTTCCAGATCGTCACCAACATCCGCCGCGCAGACGTCACCGCCGACCGCGGCTGGGTCATCCTCGAGCTCGACGGCGACCTCCCGGAGATCGAGCGCGGCCTCGAGTGGGTGCGCTCCCGGGGCGTCCGCGTCGACCCCGTCGAGGGCGACCTAATCGAAGGCTAGGCCATGGCGAATCGCACCCGCCTCCGGGCGCCCGCCGCCGCGCCCCATCGTCCACCCGCGTCCCCTGGCAGGCCACCAACCCCTGTAGGGGAGGCCTTCAGGCCTCCCGCCGCGACGCCCCATCCGGCACGCTGGCCTATCCGCAAGGTCAACCGCCTCCCGCTCGAGAGCTACAGGGAGGCGGGCGCCTACGCCCTGACCTTCGTCACCCAGGGCCGGATCAGTGCCTTTACCAACAATCAGGTCGCCCGCTACTGCCTCGCCACCCTGAAGGAGGTCTCGGGGCTGACCGGCTTCCAGGTCTTCGCTTACTGCTTCATGCCCGACCACCTTCACCTGCTGGTTGGGACAG
>DATLYJ010000150.1 GCA_035574915.1 Dehalococcoidia bacterium
GCCACGAGCGGCTCGGGCCACCCGCTGTCGGTCAGGAACGCCAGGGCCGCATCGAGGACCCGCCGCGCCTCGGCCAGTTCTGCGTCAGTGCTGCTGATCCCTGATGGCCTGTCGGGGTCAATGTCGATGAGGAGCAGGCTCCGGCGAGTTACCTCCCCGTCTGGAGTTGTCTCGCGCTGTCGAGTAATGCGGTTGTTGGAACGAGCGATCAGGTCTGGATGGACCGGATTAAGAGTGAAGAAGATGTTTCCGAAGCCGTCCCACTCCGTTATGGCCTGCGCAAGCTTGGAGGGCGAGTCAAACCAGCCTGCTGCGACACCTCCAAATTTGCGATGTGCCGGGATTCGGACTTCGCGGACGTCACCTTCGCGCCAGATCAGGCGCAGGAGTCGCAGCGTGTCCTCGTGAGGCTGGCGGCGAGGGTTCATCGACGAGGAGAGGAGCGACAGCTCTTAGGCTGCCCAAGCCACCGCGAACGCGCCCCAGTGCTGCTGGACCCTGTGCGGGAGAACTACCGGACCGGTTTGGAGTTGAGGGGGTTCGATTCCCCCCCGTCTCCACCAATTAGACAAGTCTCCTTCACCTGTCCGTTAGAAGACTGACTCCTTGCCCTGAGGTTGAGAGTGCGGGGTGCGCTAGCGACAGCGGAACTAATCGATGGTTTCAAGAGAAAGATCGCTTGGTTCCACCGCAATCCCGGACACATATATTTCGACGTAGGCGGATTGATGATGGGGGCGCATACCTCGTACCACGCCGATGGGAACATATTTCGCACCAGCCTAGCCACGAGCAGGCGCCCTCGTCTGCAAGGGCGCCTCGTCCCCTTGGCCGACTTTCGAGGGTGGCACCAATTCGGCGTGGCGATGATTCAAAGAACCTTCTGGCATCCAATCCTCCCGTCAAACTACGTGATCGGCGGACGGACAGTTCAATTCGTGAGATAGCGGTCGACGAATTCCCCTCTCCAACTCTCAATGTGGTGATTGAACTGGCACATCGAGACAGCCTCGGTCTGGCACTCGACGTTTCCAATCGAGACATCGCACCGCCTCCTCATGCCGTGATCGAGGTAATTGAGCTGGGTGATGTCTGCGCCGTCCTAACGGTCCTTGGACACGAGGACGACCTGTTGATCCGGCCCACAGTGGGTGGCATTGTGGTCGCCCACAGGAACTCGCGATATACCGCCAACGCTTCTGGTGTGAGATACGTCGTTGAAGCTTACCGGCTGACCACAGATATACGTTGGTCATAGCGTTTGCGGCGGCCGCTCCGGCCCTCCTTCCCCCACTCCATTCACCCGCTTGATCGGTGCGCTTAGGCGGCGTGATGGTCGCCGCAGCGTGCTCCTGAACCCGTTGGCTGGAGGAAGCGAAGCTCACGAACGTCGTTGGAGGTCCTGGCGCTGCCCGTTGCCGTGGTTCACGCACAAGCAAACCTGCCGGTGCGCGCGTGTCGTAGGCCTGGTCCAGGGCCCGGAGCAGGTCCGACCGGCACTGGGCGCCCTGGAGGGGGTAGGCCTGTGCGTCCGCGCCGAGCTGAAAGGCCCGCCGCCGCAGCTCCTCCCGCAGGTTGGGGGCAATACGGGCCTGGTCGCCCGGCGGGCGGCCTCGGCGTGATCACGGCGAGGAGGCGGCGGATGTCGCCCGCCGTCAGGCCCCTGGGGTTCGAGGGCGAGATGCGCGGGCGCTCAATGGCGTCGCAGGGGTTGGAACCGACGACCTTCATCCTGATCAGGAAGCGGTAGTAGCTGCTAAGACAGGCGAGGCGGGCGGCGATAGTGATCGAGGAGGGCTCCTTGCCGGCGAGGGCGGTGCCGTATGCCCAGGCGAAGGCGTCGTCGCTGGTGACCTGGTCGGGCGTTTTCGCGGCGCGGCCGAAGAACTCGTTCAGCATGCGCGAGTAGGCCTGGACGGTGCGCTGGGAGCCGGAGCGGCGATGCTTCTCGGCCAGGAAGGCGTACAGGGTGCGGTCCCAGCCGGAGGCGGTTTCGTCGAGGTAGGCGATTGCGGTCATGAGCACGACTCCTTTCTTGAGGTCGTGCCATACACACGCTTAGTGGGGGGCCGAAGTCAAGCACGCGGCGGCTGTCAAGCCGCTACCTCCCAGGAGAGAGCTGCCCTTGCGGCGCCCGCGTCGAGGCCCCGGGCGGACGTCTGCCCTGACTGCCTGAAGTCGCAGGTCGCAGGCTAACGATGCCGCGTCAACTGGCGCCTCGCGTTGTACCCGCTGCGGCAGGCTTTCGAACCGATCCAAGGGGAGGGTAGGGTGGAAACTTCGGGCCGTTTCGCCTCGGGAGCGCTGGCCGACCAACTTTTCTGTGTACGCATCGGGACACTGCAGGCGAGACTCGTTCATCTGGCGCAGGTGGGTTCGAAATCCGGGTTCGACCAGCCGTTGGGAGCGCCGGCAAGTCATGCGCCCGACCCGTGAGGTACTTGAAGCGCGGGTAGGAGCGAAGGGTAAGCGAACGGACCGGTTGCTTCGCCGTTGGTATCCGGTGTGCGGTGCCTAGTGGGAGATCATGGCGGGAATTGGCTATTCTTCGGCAGGCATGTGGACTGACTGATGCCTCGCCAGTACTCGCTTCACTTTCGGGACGGCTGTGCTTCGCCTAAGATTCGATTCAGATGGCGACCGAAGGCGTAACACTGCCATCTCAGGACACCGTGCTCGCCGGCCCGTTCTGGTCAGGCCCGGTCCGGGTCCTTAGCGCGTCCGTGAACGGTAACTCCATCCGCATTCGGGCCGTAGGTGTCGTCGATTCGCGGTACTCCGACCAGACGCTGACCGTCGAGCAATTCCGGGACCTCGTGTCGGAGGTCCGTGGCGGCACATACCGCTTTGATGCCGAGCCGCGCCTTTTCCGTCTCGCGACGGAAGCCCTACGGACGCATCTAGCTCACGCCTTCGACCCTCAGTTCGCGGTCTCGGTGTCCCAAGTCGATCCTCTACCCCACCAGATTGACGCGGTGTACAAGCACATGCTCAGTCAGCCAAGGCTGCGCTTTCTCCTGGCTGACGACCCCGGTGCCGGCAAGACAATCATGGCCGGGCTCCTCATGCGCGAGCTGATGCAGCGAGGCGAGATCAGGCGTGTACTAGTCCTATGCCCGAAGGCGCTAACTGACCAGTGGCGCCGCGAAATGTGGGAGCGCTTCCGCCAGCGCTTCGTTCTCGTAACAGGGGATGTGGTGGCCGGGGCCTTCGGGCAGAATGCTTGGATCGAAAACGACCTCGTCGTCGGCTCGATTGACCTGGCAACGCGCGAGCACATTCTGCCCGGTCTCGAGCAATCCACCTGGGACCTGATCATCTTCGACGAGGCCCACAAGCTCTCCGCTTACCGGTACGCGAACAAAATCGATAAGACCCAGCGCTACCAGTTGGCGGAGAGCCTTGCGAAGAGAACGAAGCACCTGCTCCTGATGACTGCGACACCCCACCGAGGCGACGACGAGAACTTCCGGCTGCTGATGTCGCTATTAGACGACAAGGTCTTCGCCTCCCTGGCTGGCATGCGCCAGGCGCTGGACAAGAATCAGGAGTCGCCCTTCTTCCTCCGCCGGATGAAAGAAGCGATGCGGGACTTCGACGGCCGGCCGCTGTTCCTGCCCAGGCATGTGGCTACTGTGCCCTATCCCTTGGATACACATGAGCAGCAGCTCTACGACGCCGTCACAGACTACGTCGCGAAGGGGCTGGAACAGGCCGAATCAGCGAGGAACCGCAATGTCGGCCTGGCTATGACCGTCCTCCAGCGCCGGCTCGCCTCCTCTCTCTATGCGATCACGCGCAGCCTCGAACGGCGGCGCGACCGTTTGACCGAGGCGCTGGCTGAATCTCGGCGGCGCGGAATGCGCGTAACGGCTCAGCCTGACATCAACGTGGACATCGATGAGGACGAGGACCTCTTCGAGCTTACAGAAGAGGAGGAGGCCGCTCTCTCCGGCGCCTCGACGGCCCGCACGCCCGAGGAGCTCGAAGCGGAGATTGCCCTCCTGAACCGCCTCGTAGCGCAAGCGGACGCGGCGATGCGAGTGGGGACGGAGCGCAAGCTGCGCGAGTTCGAAACCGTCATTCACAACGAGACGGTTCGTGACAGCAGGGAGAAGATACTCGTCTTCACGGAGCACCGGGACACGCTGACCTACCTGACACGGAAACTGCAGGAGTGGGGCAAGAGCGTAACCTACATTCACGGCGGCATGAAGCTGCAGGACCGCATCGCCGCCGAGAAAGACTTCCGCGGCGACAAGCAGTTCCTGGTCGCGACGGACGCCGCGGGCGAAGGCATCAACCTCCAGTTCTGCCGGGTGATGGTGAACTGGGACCTGCCCTGGAACCCAAACCGGCTCGAGCAGCGCATGGGGCGCATCCACCGCTACGGCCAGGAGTACGAGGTCAATGTCTACAACCTCGTCGCGGAGACCACGCGTGAGGGCGAGGTCCTCATCCGTCTCATGGACAAGCTCCAGCGCATGCGGGAGTCGCTGGGCCACGACCAAGTCTATGACGTCATCTCCGGTGTCTTGGAGAGCGGGCAGGTTCGGCTGGACGTGCTTATTAAGGAAGCGATCCTCGGCCGGCGCTCGAAAGACGAAATCCTCGCCGAGTTCGACTTCCTGGACAGCGAGTCCTCGAAGGCTGCTGCACGCGAGGCCCTTGCCGAGGCACTCGCGACGCCGCACATCGACATGGCCTTCATCAACGGTGAGCTGCGGGACTCCAAGGAGCGCCGCCTGACGCCTGAGTTCGTCGAAGGCTTCTTCGTCGATGCCTTGAGGTATTGCGGCGGCCGCCTCACGCCGGGCTCGGACCGCGACTGGCGCCTCGAGTTTGTCCCGGCCGACCTCCGGCGCAGGGTGGCGGCCTCGAACACCGGCGAGTTCGGCGCCGAGAACCGGGTTATCACCTTCCGCAAGGAGCGCCTGCGCAAGGACCCACCGGCTGAGTTCGTCGCGCCGGGCCACCCTCTTTTCGACGCCGTGGTCGACCGCATCCTCGAACATGGAAGGCCGGCCCTTGCCCAGGGGACGACGTTCATCGACAAGGAAGCGCGCGAGCCCTATCTCGTCTGGCTGTTGGAAACCGGCGTCGTCAACGGGGCGCAGGAAGTCGTCCACAAGCGCCTGATGGCCCTGCGGCAGCGCGGCGAAGCCTTCGAAGCGGTCGCCCCAGGCGTGCTTCTCGACCTGCCGCCAAGCGAAACGGCCCCTGCCGTCCCGCCGTCCCTGGTAGAGCGCGCCGACGCCGACCGCGCGATCGCGGCAGCGACTCGCTTCTACGCCGAGGAGTATCTGAAAGAGGTCACGCAGGAGCAGGAGCGGCAGGTGGCCATCGTGCGCCGCGCCCTGGAGCAGTCGGTCCAGGACAGCCTGACCGAGCTCCAGGCGCGGCTCGAACGCCAACAGGAAGAGGAAGCCAAGGGCAAAGACATGCGCTTGGCTATTCAGACCACCAACCTTCAGATCGACGCCCTGACGCGGGAGCTGCGCGAGCGGCGCGCCCTGTTGGAGCGGCGCCGCGTCACCGCCATCCAGACCCCCAAGGTGGTCGGTGTCGCCGCAGTCATCCCAGGTCCCGTGCCGCGCGTAATGGAAACGGGCATGGGCGGCGATATGACCGACATCGAGCTGGCGGCGATGAACTTCGTCGTGCAATGGGAGCGCGACCAGGGCCGCGAGCCGGAGGACGTCCACAAGACCGGCGTCGGCTATGACGTCAAGAGCACGGCGCCTGATGGCTCCGTGCGCTACATCGAAGTCAAGGGCCACGCATCGAGCGGCGACGTCATCCTCTACTACACGGAGTGGCAGACCGCCCACCGCATGCGGGAGGAGTTCTACATCTACGAGGTCAACTACGCACTCTCGGACCCACAGTTGCGGATCGTCCAGGACCCGGTAGGCAAAGGCATTCAGCCCGTCGAGCGCGTGGTCGAGTACCTGATCAGGGCCGACCAGCTCGACCAGGTCGCTGAACCGGCCCGCGGAGACTAAGCATGCCCGTCCCGACGCATGCTTGGGATTGCGAGACCAGCATCTGGGAGACGACCTGCCCAGACTGTGGAGACATCGTTTACTTCTTCTCTTGCTCCTGTGGGAGCAAGGTCTATTTCAACTTACCCGGGCCGCCATGGCCGGAACACGCCGCCTCCTGCCTCCCTTATAAGATCCGTGTGCTTGCATCCACGACGAATCTCACGGGGGCCCAGATTCGGCAAATGGTCCTAAAGTATGCCCAAGCGAATAATCTTCCGCTCAATCAGCGAGTTCAGCAGGTACTGTCGTCGCTGCCGAGTTTTCGGTCTGGTGGGATTTCACTCATCGCTGTGGCACCTAGTCGAAGCGCCCAGGGGCTCGTGACGGGCACAGTCACGACGATCAATCCAAGCGTTAACTTCTTCAACCGGCTGAAGCTTCCGGATAACAAGATGAGCCGCGGTCTGCTTGGCAAGCTGGTTCAGGACGCGTACGACGAGGTCGTTCTCCGAACGAGTCCGGACGGGTTTCGTCAAAGTCTGGAATATGTTGTCTTCGTCCCCAGCCACGAGGTCAAAGCAGCCCGGATCATCCAACGCTGCCGGGCTAGTGTGAAGCTGGTATTCCATCAACTGATAGGCGGACAGAAGATGTGGCTGGGCCAAAGTCTTCAGCGCCTTCACAATTCTAGACGGAGCTAACCCATGCCGGAAACGCGTCGCAGGCGCCTGATCGAAGTCGCCTTCCCGCTGGAAGAGGTCTCCGAGCACTCCCGGCGCGAGAAGAACGTCCGCCACGGCCACATCTCCACCCTGCACATCTGGTGGGCGCGCCGCCCCCTCGCCGCCTGCCGCGCCTTCATCTACGCCTCCCTCGTCGACGACCCCGGCGAGGGCCCCGAGCGCGAGGAGCTGCTGAAGGAGGTCGCCGACCTCGCCAGCTGGGACGCCGTGCGCAAGCCGGACCAGGTGGTGCGCCCGCGCGAGAAAGGCGGCAGCGGCCTCACCGGACGGCAACTGCTGGAGCGCGCCCGCCAGCGCATCCTCGACTGCAACGGCGGCAAGCCGCCGCGCCTGCTCGACCCCTTCGCCGGAGGCGGCGCCATCCCCCTCGAAGCCCTGCGCCTCGGCTGCGAGGTCGAGGCAAGCGACCTCAACCCCGTCGCCGTGCTCATCCTCAAAGGCACGGTGGAGTACCCGCAGAAGTACGGCCAGCCCAACAGCCGCGACGTCCCAAAGTACATTTATCTGGCAGCCGATTCCGGCCCCCAGAAGGGCTTCTTCGACGGCGACCTCGTAGCCGCCTACAAGAAGAACCCGCTGGCCACGGACGTGCGCTACTGGGGCAACTGGATGCTCGAGCGCGCCCGCCAGGAGCTGGCCCAGTTCTACCCGCCCGACCCGGACGGCAGCGTCCCCGTCGCCTACCTCTGGAGCCGCACCGTCCCCTGCCCCAACTGCGGCGCCGAGATGCCGCTCATCCGCCAGTACTGGCTGGCGCGCAAGGACAGGAAAAAGGTGGCGCTGCGGCCCGTCCTCGACCGCGCCCACAACCGCGTCGATTTCGAGGTCGTGGAGGGGCCGGACGTCACCGGCGACCCCGCCGAGGCGACCACGACGCGCGGCGACACGGTCTGCCTCCTCTGCAGGCAAGTGGCGAAAGGCGAAACGATTCGACGATTGTCCAGCGAAGGCAAGATGGGCGCTGCGCTCACTGCCGTCGTTTTGGAAGGACGAGGCGGCAAGCGGTACAGGGCCGACCGGCCCGACGACATGGCATCCTTTGCCAAGGCAACGCAAGAGCTGCACGAGCGGATGGCGCGCCACAGCGGCGACCTGAGTCTTGTTCCGGACGAGCCGATGCCCGACATCCCGGACTTGGTCAGTGGCCGCGGTTTCGGCATCAAGCAGTGGTGGCAGCTGTTCAACGCCCGTCAGCTGCTGGCGCTGACCACCTTCGCGCGCCTGGTGCGCGAAGCCCACGCCGAGATGCTCGCTTGCGGCCTCGACGCCGACTACGCCAAGGCCGTCGCGACGTACCTTGGGCTGGCAGTGGACAAGGCCGCCGATTTCGGCAGTACGCTTTGTCGTTTGAATGCCGAGGGCGGCCGTGGAGTGGTCGATACTTTTGCTCGTCAGGCACTCCCCATGGTTTGGGACTACGCCGAATCAAACCCATTCTGCACAGACGGAGCAGGTTGGATATCGTACCTGTCCCGCAGCGCGGATGCGCTTGACGGCCTCGGGTTCGGGCTACCAACCGCCGTGCGCATTCGAGATGTTCGAGAACCGAGGGCACCCACGCTAGACTCCATCATTACCGATCCACCCTATTATGACGCCATAAATTACGCTGACTTGTCGGACTTCTTCTATGTCTGGTTGAAACGCTCTGTGGGTGCTCTGCACACTGACCTGCTCTCGCTGCCGCTGACGCCCAAACGCGACCAGGTCGTCATGAACGTCTACGCCAACGGCAACAGCGGCGGCGACCGCCGCGCCCAGGCGCATCGCCACTACGTGAAGGGCATGGCCCAGGCCTTCGCCGCCATGCGCAAGTCCCTCATCGATGGCGGCCTCGTCGGCGTCGTCTTCGCCCACACGGACCCGGACGCCTGGTCCACGATCATCGAAGGGTTGCTCGGCGCCGGCCTGGTGCCGGACGCCTCCTGGCCGCTCGATACGGAGCGCGAGGCGAGGGTCTCAGGATTAGAACAAGCGCGTCTCGCGACCTCCGTCTGGATGGCCTGCCGGCCGCGCCACGAGGACGCCGGCGAGGCCTTCCTCGCCGACGTCATGGCCGAGATGCGGCCCGTGATCCGAGAGCGCCTGCTCTACTTCTGGAGCAAGGGCATCCGCGGCGCCGACTTCTTCATCAGCGCCATCGGCCCCGCCCTCTCCGTCTTCGGCCGCTACGAGAAGGTCATGCGCCCGGACGGGACGGAGGTCACCGTCCGCGACTTCCTCGACCTCGTGCGGCGAGAGTCGACCACCGTCGCCCTGGAGCAGGTGCTGCACGGCGCCGACCTCGGCCTCATCGACCCGGTCACGCGGCAGTACGTGACCTGGGTGTGGAGCTACTCGCGCGCGCCCCTGGAGGCGGGCGAGGCCATCGCCCTCTGCCTGGCGACGGGCGCCGACTACGGCCAGGTGGTGCGGCCGCACGCCATCGCCGCGGAGTCGCGCGAGAAGAGCAAGAAGCTGGTGAAGCTGCGCAGCATCCGCGAGCGCGGCGCCCAGGACGAGGACCTGGGCATCGGCACGCCGGCGCGGCCGGCGCCGCTCATCGACCAGCTGCAGCGCACCGCCTGGCTCTGGGGCCAGAACAAGCCGCAGGAGCTGGCGAAGTACCGCGTCGACCTGGGCGAGACGCGCTGGCAGGCGCTGCGCACGCTGGGGCAGGCGGTCGCCGAGTGCCTGCCGGACGGCGACGAAGACCGGCGCCTGGTCAACGGCCTCTTGAGCAGCAGCGTCATGAGCGCAGCCGTCCCCGCCGCGGCGGCCAGCCGCCCGAGCGGGGGGGAGGAGCGCCGCCTGCCGGGGGTCTGAGGAGGCGAAGATGGTCGAGAGCAACTACGCCGCCCTGGGCCAGGGCCTGAAGCTCTACACCGACGCGATGCGCCGCTTCGTGCGCGAGAAGCTCATCGCCGTCTACCCCAGCCGCTGGTGGGAGGACGGCGTCCTCAAGCACCTCAACGACGCGCAGCGCGGCAACCTCAGGCGAGACATCGAGCGCAACCCTCAGAAGGACAAGCTCGACTTCCTGGACGCGCCCCACTTCGTGCCGATCGTGACAAAGGAGTTCGACCGCGCCTTCGCCGGCGTCTTCGGAGACTTCAACAAGACGCGTTCCTGGCTACAGCAGGCTGCGGCGGCCCGCCTTGAGCACGCTCACCCGCGCTCGGGCGACCTCCCGGCGGACGATGTGGCGCACAGCCTCTATTCCATGGTCCAGGTGCTGAGGGCGGCAGGCCAACCAGAGGCCGATGAAGTCGAGGAGATACGCAGGGCAGTGCTCAAGATCGAGGAGGAGCCCGCGGCGCCTGCGCGGGCGGCCAGCTCTACTCGGCAGGCGGCGCCAGGGCAGCTCCCCTACTGGTGGCAGGTCTGCGAACCGCACGACGCCTTCCAAGATCCGGCAACGATCGACGAGTCGCTCTTCGCGGCCACCCTTGGCGGCGTGCATGCCGGGGCGGCGCGCGACGAATACCTCCGGCCGGAGAGCTTCCTCTCGCACACGTATTTCACCGAGAACCTCAAGCAGACGATTCGGGACGTCGCCAGCCGGCTCAACGGCGGCGAAGGCCCCTCTGTGACCGAGCTGCAAACGCCATTCGGCGGCGGCAAGACGCACGCCCTGCTCACGCTCTACCACCTGATCAAAAACCCGGAAGCGTCGCTCGCGGTGCCCGGCGTCAGAGAGGCTTTGGCCGGCGTCGAAATCCCCACGAACGCCCGCGTGCTCGTCTTCGACGGGCAGGAATGGGGCACGGAGCCGGTCGAGAAGGAAAACGGCGCCAGCGTTTCGACGCTCTGGGGGGAACTGGCCTTCCAGATCGACCCCATGGTCTATCACCGCCACGTCATGGAAGCGGATGGTAGAGGTGAAGCGCCTGGCAACGCGATCTTCCGCAATGTGCTGGAGGAAGCCTCTCCGTGCCTAATCCTCATCGACGAGCTG
>DATLYJ010000151.1 GCA_035574915.1 Dehalococcoidia bacterium
GATGCCAGCGCGGGCGCGCAGCTCGCGCGCCTGGGGCGAGACCGTCTGCGTCATGCGGGTCGCGGCGCCGGGGGCGATGCCGTTACAGGTGACCCCGTAGCGGCCGAGGTCCCGCGCGACCACGCGGGTCAGTCCGGCGACACCGGCCTTGGCGGCGCCGTAGTTGGCCTGGCCAGCGTTGCCGATCAGACCGGAGGTGGAGCTGAAGTTGATGATGCGGCCCCAGCGCTGCTGGCGCATGAGGATCGAGGCCGGCTTGATGGTGCAGTACTGGCCCTTGAGGTGGACGGCGATGACCGCGTCCCACTCCTCCTCGGACATGTTGAAGATCATGCGGTCGCGCAGGATACCGGCGACGTTGATCAGCACGTCGATGCGGCCGAAGTTGTCCAGCGCCGTCTTGATGATGCTCTCGCCGCCCTCCACCGAGGCGACGGAGTCGAAGTTCGGGACGGCGGTGCCGCCCGCCTTTCTGATCTCTTCGACCACTTCCGCGGCAGGGCCGTTGTCATGCCCGGTGCCGTCCACGGCCACGCCCGGGTCGTTGACCACGACCTTGGCGCCCTCCTTGGCGGCGAGCAGGGCGATGCCACGCCCGATGCCGCGGCCGCCGCCGGTTACGACGGTGACCTTACCTTCGAGCCATCCGTTTGCCATATGCGTCCCCTCTCCTGACGGCCCCCAGATCGAAGTCAGGGGCTCGTACTCGGACGGTCCGTGACCGTCCGGCTAGCGCTTCGGCAGGGCGACGATGGCGTCGCCGGGCGTGGTCTTGATGCCCTCCGGGTTCTTCGGGCGCCCGTCGTCGTTCGCCTTACCAGTCTCAGTCCAGATCTCGAGCTCTACGAGGTTCTTGCCGCCCTCCTGGTACTTCTTCTTCACGATGCCCCGGCAGATGATCTCCTGGTTGGGATAGTCCATACCACGGTAGGAGCAGCCGTAACGCACGATCTGGCCCCCCGGCGCGATCCAGTCGTGCAGGAGCTGGCCGAGGAATGCATTCTTGAGGGCGCCATGGACGATGATGTCCTTGAGGCCGGTGCCTTTCGCGAATGTCTCGTCGTAGTGGATCTGATAGAAGTCACCGGAGGCGGCGGCCCACATCACCAGCTGCTGGGTGCTGCAGTTCTTCACCAGGCGCGGGATCTCGTCGCCTTCCTTAACGTCGTCCCAGTAGACCTGCTCTGCCATGCTCTTCCTCCGGCCTAGTAGTTGAGGCTCGTGCCGTAGCTGCGGGCGACGACTTCGCCGTTCTGGTTGGTGTAGGTGCTTTCGCGGCGGGTGATCACCATGGGCCCGAGGCTGCTGGTCACCTGCTCGATGCTGACAGTCTTGCTGACCGAGGTGAGGACGTCACCGGCGCAGATCGGGATGCCGGTGTACTCGTACTCGGTGCCGCCGTTGAGTACGCGCATGCGGCGGCCGCCGGGCCCGGCAGCGCCAGGGCCGCCCATTGCCGCCATGACGCCGGCCATGCGGTTGGGGTTGAAGACCGTGGTGCCCAGATATCCCGGCGGGCAGACGAGGCTGCGGTAGCCGCGAGCCTTTGCGGCCTCCTCGTCATAGAAGATGGGGTCGGTGTGCCCGACTGCCCGGGCGAACATCCGGATGCCGGTCTTGTCGACCTCGTGGCGGACGGGAGGGCTCTCTCGACCAATCGACGCGCGCATTTCGTCCGTGATCAGAGACGGCGCTTCCTGAGTCACACGTAGACCTCCTGGGCATGGAACAACAGTCGCGGTTCGCGGGGCGTCGAAAATCTACATCACGCTTACGTGAGTGTCAAACGAAATATGGCCTCCCTCCAGGCCAGCGCCGCCCGTGCTCGGCGACCGAAGCAGCGCCGCGGAGCAGCCTCCCTGGCGGCTCAGCCTGCGCGCGCCAGGCGGCTTGTCACCGCTTCGAGTAGCCTCGCCGAACTGGCCGCGATCTCGTCCACGGCGCGCGCGAAGGCCTCCTCGTGCGCCCTCGTGGGCTTCGAAAAGCCGCTCACCTTGCGCACGAACTGCAGGGCCGCCGCCCTGATCTCGTCCTCGCTCGCCATCTCATCGCGTTCTCTCAGGCGCTTGATGCTCCGGCACATGCAGGGACCTCGGGATTGGTGTGGACTCCGGCCTTGGACTCCCGGATCGGACTTTAGGCTCCGGCCAACAGAAGGACAACCAGAGTCCGGAATCCCGAGCGAGGAGTCTATCAGTGCAAGTACCACTGACGCGGGGCGATGAGCGCATCGGCTTCCTTCGGTCCCCAGGTGCCGGCCGGATAGTAGCGGATCGCTGGCAGGCGGTCGAGCACTGGCTGGAGTACCTCCCAGCACCGTTCGACGGCGTCGGCCCGGGCGAAGAGCGTGTGGTCGCCGCAGAGCGCATCGTAGATGAGGCGCTCATAGGCTTCCTGTGGCTGGCCCATGAAGGAGTCGCCGTAACGGAACTCCATCGTCACGGGCTTGACCTCGATCTCCGGCCCCGGGACTTTCGCCAGAATGCTCAGCTTTACGGACTCCTCCGGCTGTATCTCGATGCGCAGCAGGTTCGGGGGCAGGTCGCCGCACTGCATTTCTTCGAAGAAGTGCTTGGGGACGTCGCGGAAGGCGATGGAGATCTCGGTGTCGCGGCGGGGCAGGCGCTTGCCGGCCCGGACGTAGAATGGCACGCCGCTCCAGCGCCAGTTGTCGATCTCGACCCGCAACGCGGCAAAGGTCTCGGTCGTCGAGGTCGCGCTCACACCGGGCTCGTCGAGGTAACCGGCGACGTCACGGCCGTCGATCACGGCGCGGCTGTACTGTCCACGCACGACGTCGCCCGGGAGGACGGGCAGCAGGGCGGCGAAGACCTTCGCCTTCTCATCGCGGATCGCCTCGGCATTGAAAGCGACCGGCGGTTCCATCGCGAGCAGCGACAACACCTGGAGGGCGTGGTTCTGGATGATGTCTCGCAGTGCGCCTGTCTCTTCGTAGAAAGAGCCCCTGCCCTCTATACCGATATCCTCCGCGATCGTGAGCTGCACGTGGTCGATGGCGTCGCGGTTCCACACGCGCTCGAAGATCGAGTTGCCGAAGCGCAGTACGAGGATGTTCTGCACCGTCTCCTTGCCCAGGTAGTGGTCGATGCGGAAGACCTGCGACTCGTCGAAGTAGCGGCGGAGGACCGCGTTTAGCGCTCGCGCGGAGGCCAGGTCGCGGCCGAAGGGCTTCTCCACGATGATGGACATGCCTCCGTCCACGCCGACGCCGCCGAGGGCCTCCACCTGGGCTTCGAAGCTCGAGGGCGGGACTGCGAGATACACCAGGCGCCGGCCGGCGCTGGTCCGGCCGAGAGCTCTTCCGATGTCCTCCCCTGCCGGCACGTAGGTCAGCCTCTCGGCGAAACGCTGCCAGACTCGGTCGTCGAACTCGAGTGGCCCGAACTCGCGCACGGCCTCCAGTGCCCGGGCGCGGAAGTCGGCGTCGGTCCATTCGCTGCGAGCGACGCCGACGATGCGGCCTTCGCAGAGGAGGTCGCGCAGGAAGAGGTTGTACAGGGCGGGCAGGAGCTTGCGACGGGCCAGGTCGCCAGTGGCGCCGATTATGACGATGTCCTGCTCGGGAGGCTTCTCCAGCGCCATACGGACAGTGTAGCCCCGGCGGGCCGGCCTCAGGCCGCGGCCGTCGGGCCCGGTTCGATTTCGGCGCGTTCGGCGCGACGCCAGAAGTAGATGACCACGGGCAGGGAACAGGCGCTGAATACGGCAACGCCGCCGTAGAGCGCCCGCAGTGAGCGCTCATCGGCGACATAGCCGTAAAGCGGCGCCAGGAAGCTGCTGGCCAGGGCCGTGGCCAGAGCAAAGAGGGAGATGATCGTCGCCCGCTGCTGACTCGCAATGCGCGCGTTCACGTAATGCGAGACCAGCAGCATGCGCAGCGTGCCGCCTGCCGCGGCCATGGGCACGAAGGCAAAGGCATAGATCGAGTCCCACGCGGCGAGCGCAACGCAGGCCGCGATCGGCAGGACGGGGGTCATCGCCAGCGCTGTCCAGGCGCCGAGCCGGCGCTCGACGCGGAAGGCGGCGAACGAGGCAGCGACGGACACGAGCCGCACCGGTGTCATCAGCAAGCCCAGGCTCGCGGTCGAGGCGCCGTGGCCCTTGAGGTAAGGCTGCATGAAGTACTGCGTGACCATCGACGACATGCTGCCGAGGACGGCGAAGAGCATCACCAGCCGCAGCACGCGCCGGCCGCGGACCTCGCGCACCCCCGCGACGACGGTCTGGAGGTAGGGGAGCCGCGCCTCGTGGAGCGGCGGCTCGTGAAACGTAAGCGCGACCAGCACGGAGGCCGCGGTGATGCCAGCGCTGATCAGGATCGGCGTGGCCAGCGTCGTCTCGGCCGCAAGCGGCGCCCCGGCGAGCCCGGCGATGACGTTCGCCGCGACGGTTGTCGCGTTCACGCGGCCGAAGATGCGGCTGTAGTCGCCCTCGCGGCCCAAGAGTTTGAGGCTGTCGAACAGGAACGCCTGGTCGGCGCCGGACTGAAGGCCCATGCCTACGCCCCAGAAGACATAGGAGATGAGGATCAGGGCGTAGTTGTCGGCGATGCCAAAGACGAACACGGCGACCGTGAGGGTGACGCCGCCGAGGAGGAGAGAGATCTTGCGGCCGTAGCGGTCTGCAAGCGCGCCGGTAGGCACCTCGGCGAGCATCTGGGTGAGGAAGAACGGCATGTCCAGGAAGGTAATCTCGGTCAGCGAGAGTCCGCGCTGTTCCTGCAGGTAGACGATCCAGATGGGGATCCAGAGCTGCAGGGAGGTCAGGGCGGTGTAGAGGTAGAAACGCGGGACGTTCCGCTCGAGCGAGTGCCGCTCGGCGTCCGTCAGGGCAGCTTCGGTCAAGGCGTCCTGGACGCTAGTCGCCCACGAGGTCGCGGGCCTCGAAGAGGTCGGCGGCCGTCTCCGCGGGCACGTCGAAGAGGAATACACCCGGCGCGTACTGGTTCGTGCTCGAGGCCAGCAGGGTGAGCACGCTGGCCCAGACCACGAAGCCGGCGAAGCTCGACACGAGGACGCGGGCGGCATCTGCCGTGGTTACGCGCTGGATGGCGATCACGGAGAGCCCAAAGGCGAGCACCAGCGTGGCAATCCCGATGGCGAAGGAGATCTCTGGCACCCACATCAGCACGCCCAGGGCCAGCGGGGACATCGAGACGCCCATGACCCGGAGCAACTGCTCCAGGAAGACACGCTCGCGGAAGAACTGCGTGAGCAGGATGTACACGATGCCAAGCCAGACGATGTGCCAGATGGCGATGGCAAGAAGCGAGCCGATGACGGCGGACTTCAGGAGCACGTCGCCGGATTCGGGCAAGTCTTTGACCATCCACCAGAGCCAGCCGCCGATTCCGGAGAGCAGGATCGCGACGCTGACGACTATTACGGCGGGTATGGTCGAAGTGGGGTTGCCGCGGATGTCATCGAAGACAGAGGTGTCGAGCCTGGCGAGACGTCGAAGCCAGCCTAGGATGGTCTGCGGGTCAACGGCCAAGTAAGGAACCTCCACAAGTCCAGTTGCCGTGCTGGGGCCTGAGGGGTGCGGAACGCGACGCGCATTCTAGCACGCCCCCGGCAGCCCTCAGGCGATGGGCCGCCGCGCCTGTCGTTGCTCCGAGAATCTGTCCGCTGGTTCTGCTCAGTAGATTTGTCCGTTGAGACGCTAGCGATGATTCTGTCCTTTCATGAGAGAGGACCCGGTCATCTTGAGCCAGAAGGAGCAGACACGCTTGCGCGTGATCGCTGAAGTAGCAGCAGGGAGGTGGTCGGCGGCGGAGGCCGCCCGGACGCTGAAGCTGTCGGAGCGACAGATCCGGCGCTTGCGCAGAGGCTTCGCGGAGAGAGGCGCTAGGGCTTTCATGCACGGCAACCGCGGCCAGCCGTCGCCCCATCGCATCAGTGATGAGGTACGCGCCAGAGTGGTGGAGCTGGGTGCTGGCCGCTACGCC
>DATLYJ010000152.1 GCA_035574915.1 Dehalococcoidia bacterium
TCGCGGTAGCGGGCGAGCCAGTCCGAGGCCTCGTGCAGGGGGGCCGCGTCCAGCCGGCAAGGGCGCCAGCGCGCCCGCCGCCGCTGCTCGATCAGGCCGGCGCGCTGGAGCACCTTAAGGTGCTTCGAGACCGCGGGCAGTGACATCTCGAACGGCGCCGCCAGCTCCGTGACCGAGGCCTCCCCTTGCGCCAGGCGGGCCAGGATCGCCCGCCGCGTCGGGTCGGCCAGCGCGCCAAATGTGGCGCTGAGGGTGTCGGGCTGAGCGTTCTGTGGCATACCGTTTAACCTGATGGTTAAATATTGCCCAGCTGAGAAGCCCTGTCAAGCCCCTCCGGGCTCTCCGGGGCCTCAGCGTCCCGCGCGGAGCCGTCCGTGCTCAGGCACACGGCCCGTCCGGGCCGCGACCAGCTCCACAGGTGCGTCGAACGGCGGTGCCCGAAATCGACAGAGCAGCCTGCAAAGCGATTACAACCCTGACCGTCGCCAAGCTAGGCGATAAGCCCGTGCTCGACCGCGAACAGCGTGAGGCCGGCCCTGCTGGACACGCCGGCCTTGCCGTAAATGCTTTCCAGGTGGTGCCGGGCAGTGTGGTCGCTGATAACAAGGCGTGAGGCTGTCTCGCGCAGGTTCATCCCCGAAGCCACCAGCCGCAGGACCTCCACCTCGCGGTCGGTAAGCCCCGCCGGCCACGACCGCCGCGCCGGGACGCGACCGAGGCCCGCCTCGCCGGCCAGCGCGGCGACACAGTCCGGGTCCAGGCGGCGGTCGTTGCGGAGAATGGCCAACACGTGCTCGCTGTCGCCGCCCGTGCGCTCCGCTGCCTCCGTGAACGCGCTCGCGGCTGCTACCACCCGCGCCGGCATCGAAAGCTGGCTGCCCGCCAGGCCTCGGTGGTAGCCGCGGCCGTCGATAGCCTCGTGGTGCGCGCTGGCGACGTCGCCGATCGCCCGCAGGCTCTCCGAGCGCGCAAGAATGCGCTCCGTGTAGTAGGAATGGAGGCGAACGCGCTCGAAGTCCGTCTCGCTCCATTTCGCGCCTCGCTCCAGGAGCATGCCCGGCACTGCGACGAGTCCGGCGTCGTGCGCCAGGGCCGCGCGGCGGGCGAGCGTCACCTCCTCGTCGTTCAGCCGCAGTCGCTTCGCAAGCGCCTGCGCCAGCTCGGCGGTCCGGCGGGAGTGCGTGACAGTGGCCGTGGACTTGAGGTCTACGATGTCTGCGAGGGCCAGCGCGAAGTCATCCAACGCCGAGTCCTCGACATAACGCGCGGGCGGCGGTTCGAGGTCCAGGACAGAGGCCCATGACTCCTGATCCTGGAGAGCCTCCCAGAACCTGGCGTCTCCGCACAGCTCCACGGCCGCCGCTGCCACTACCGGGTCGAAGGACTTGCCCTTGCGGGCTGTGGCCGCCTCCTTCGCCGCGGCCACGCCGCGCTCCGAGACGAAGACCTCCACGATCATGCCCACATTCACGATGCGGGCCGGCAGGGGGATGTCCTCCCCCTTGAGCCTGTGCGGCCCCTTGCCGTTCCAGAGCTCGCAGATGTGGTACAGCGCCGCTTGTGTGGGCTCGGACATGCCCAGGCGCGCGGCGACCGCCGAACCGACTTCCGAGCAGCCCTGGTCGATGTCCTCGAAGGCCTTCTCTCCCCTGGCCAGCAGTTGCAGCATTCGCAGCCCGCGCGAGGGCATCGGGTGTCCCTTCGCCACATTGCGCCGCATCCAGCCAAAGAGCTGGCCGAAATTGTCCGGGTCGCACAGGCAGAAGTCCTTCTGCGCCGACAGTTCGTCGCTGGCAATGAAGGCCGCGAAGTCCGCCGCGCCGGCAGTGCAGCCCGCATGCACGAGGAGGGAGGTGAAGTATACGTCTGGTAGCTGGCCGGCCGGGACGCCTAGCCGCGCGGCCAGGGCCATCGCTACGCGCGTCGTGCGCAGCACGTGGCCCATCGGCTGGCCGCGGCCGAGGTCGCCGGCGAAGGACAGGGAACCGAGGAGTTCTGCCAGCCGGATCCTGTCGCTCACGGGGTCCGCGCCGCCTCTGAAGATAGGATCAACGTCCCATGCCGCCGATCTATAGCAGCGATAGCCTCCTGGTGACAACAACCACGGGAGGATTTCGACGTGATTCGCATCGAGTTGAGCACCCAGATCAGCCGGCCCAGGGACGAGGTCTTTGAATTCCTGACGGACGTCGGCAAACTGCCGAAATGGCAGACCGGCGTCGTGCAGTCCAAGGCAGTCAGCGAAGGCGCCATGCGCGTGGGCTACCAGTTCGAGGAAACGGCAAAGGTCGCCTTCTGGAAGCTGCACACCGTCTGCGCGGTCACCGACATCAAGGCCAACGAACGCTTCGCCTTCACGGCCAAGTCGAACGGCCCAATCGACTACCATGGCCAGTTCGACCTCCAGCCGGTGGCGGGCGGGACCCGCCTCTCGGTCACGGGGTCGGTGAACCTGAAGGGCCTCTGGAAGCTCCTCCAGCCCGTCCTCGCGGGTGACCTCCGCAAGGAGACGCGGGCAGAGCTGGAGACGATCCGCCGCCTGCTGGAGGCCGGCGCGCCGGCGCCCAACGGTCGGGAGACGGGCGAGTCGCGGGCCTGACGGAAGAGCCTGATGTTTACGGTTGGATAGCCGCAGTCGCAGCGACAGACAACGACTACGTCATCGACCTGCGGTCTGCACAGACCGGCCCGGGCCTTCGTCAGCGAGAAGCCTTTCGAGCAACCTGCGTCCTCGGGTGTGAGCGGACGGCGTTCGAGGATGTGGCCTGGCGCCATGGGGCGGTTCCAGGGGCCCCTGGGCGAGGCTTACCTTAGAATGACGGCGCGTCCCTCAGGAGGTAGCCGTGCCCGTCGACTTCGAGCGCCGCGGACAGATCGCGGTCATCACCCTGAACCGGCCCGAGAAGCTCAACGCGCTCGATACAGACATGATGCTGCGTCTGGGCGAGATCTGGGAGGAGTTCCGGGACGATGACGGCCTGCACGTGGCGATCGTCACCGGGGCCGGCGAGCGGGCGTTCTGTAGCGGCCGCGACCTCGCCGCCGGCGCGCCCGGCTCTCCCGAACACTATCGCGCCGCGAAGGCGCGCGGCGAGGAAGTACTGCCTCCCGGCTCCGAGTTCACGCCGAAGGACATCTGGAAGCCGATAATCGCTGCTATCAACGGCCATTGCCTCGCCGCTGGCTTTGCCCTGGCCCTGGCCTGCGATATCCGCATCGCCGCTACCCACGCCACCATCGGCACCTCGGCGGCCAAGCGGGGCCTCCTCGCCGGCGGCGGCCAGATCCAGCGCCTGGCCCGCTATGTGCCCTTCGGCCGGGCGCTCGAGATGCTCCTCGTCTCGGACGCCATCGACGCGGAGACCGCGTACCAGATCGGCCTCGTGAACCGCGTGGTCCCTCTGCCGGAGCTCATGCCGGCCGCGATCGCCCTCGCCGAGCGCATCTGCGAGAACGCGCCCCTGGCGGTGCAGGCGACGAAAGAGGTCGCCTACCGTGGCGTCTTCGATATGCAGTTCGAGGAGGCGATGAAGCTGGAGGCGGAGTACTACAACAAGATGCTCGAGACGGAAGACGTCCTGGAAGGCGCGCGCGCCTTCCAGGAGCGCCGCAAGCCCGAGTTCAAGGGCAGGTAAGGTGAGCATGAGTCTGCGGCCGCTCCGCCCCGAAGACGCGGACGCCTGCGTTGCCGTCATCCGCACGCTGCCGGACTTCTTCGGGTACGAGCCCGGGGTCGAGCAAGCGGCGATGGACCTGCGGAAGCAGGCGGGATGGGTGGCGGAGGCGGACGGAGCCGTCGTGGGGTTCGCGACCTGGGCGCCGCGCACGGAGGCGACGGCGGAGATCACGTGGATGGCGGTCGAGGGCGGGAGGCGGCGTCAAGGTATCGGGACCGCGGTCCTCGAACGCCTTATTGGGGACCTCGAGGCGCGCGGCTTCAGGCTCGCTCTGGCCATGACCTCCGCCGGCCCCAAGCCGCCGGACGCAGCGCGGGACACCTACGGGCCAACCCGCGCCTTCTGGAGGGCGCGAGGCTTCTATCCGCTCATCGAGCTGGACATATGGGAGACGGACTTCGCGCTTCTCCAGGTGCGGCCGCTGACCGGAGCCTGAGGGGACAGGAGGAGAGATGGAACGCGGACAGGGAAAGGGCCGGCTCGAAGGCATGGTGGCCGTCGTCACAGGCGCGGGGTCGAGCGGGCCTGGCATCGGCAACGGACGCGCCACCGCCGTCCTCTTCGCCCGCGAAGGCGCGAAGGTCGCCCTGGTGGACAACCACCTCGAGCGCGCCGGGGAGACGCTCGACCTGATCGCGAAGGAGCGTGGCGGCACGGCCGATGACGTCGCCTTCGCGGTCGAAGCCGACGTCACCATCGACGCGGACTGCAAGCGCGTAGTCGAAGAGACCATCTCGCGCTTCGGCCGCCTCGATATCCTCGACAACAACGTCGGCATCGGCATGGGCAACGTCAGCGTCGTCGACGTCACCGAGGAGATGTGGGACTGGGTGATGACGGTGAACGTGAAGAGCATGGTGCTCATGTCCAAGCACGCCATCCCGGCGATGCGCGCCAGCGGCGGCGGCGCGATCATCAACATCTCCTCCCTCTCGGCCCTGCGGCCGCGAGGCCTCACGCCCTATTCGACCTCGAAGGGGGCGGTGATTGCGCTGACGAAGGCCATGGCCGTCGACCACGCGAAGGACAACATCCGCGTGAACTGCATCGCGCCGGGGCCGGTGTACACGCCGATGGTGGCGCGCAACATGACGCCGGAGTTGCGCGAGCTGCGGGCGAAGACCGCGCCGCTCGCCTTCGAGGGCAACGCCTGGGACATCGCCTGGGCGGCCGTCTACTTCGCGAGCCAGGAGTCGCGCTGGGTGACGGGGCAGGTGCTCACGGTGGACGGCGGCCTGAGCCTGGTGGCGCCGGCGCGCTGACGGCCTTAAGAGCTTAGGCCTACCGTTGGCTGGCCCCGTAAAGTTATCGCTGCGGGCGCGACGATGTCAGCAGGCAGTGGACGGCGGAGTAGGCCGAGTTCAACGTAGCGCAGTCGTGTTCAGCTCCAGACGACCACGGCGCGATGTATAGCATCTAGGTGTCGTCTCATGAGACTGTTAACTTCGGCATTGAAGGCGTCAACTTCACCACCGGTTACAGTCAAGACCTGGCCGCTCTCCATTCGCTGCCGTGCGACATATTTGCAGAATGCTTCCGCCATTAGTTCGGCTAGCATCAGGCTGCCATGAGAGGTTTCCATGCCTTCTCCGCCGGAGCGTAGATACCGCTTTGTGGCCGGGAAGTCGACGTATACGTTGATTGTGCCGTCCATGAGACTAACTCGCTGCGTCGGATTCACCGTCTCGTCGAAGACAATGTCCCTGAAGACTCCACGCCGGCTTCCTTGGAGATGGGTTCGCTTGGTTGGGCGAACCTTCTGGCTCACTCTCAGTTCTGCGAAATCCGTTGCTGGCCCCAACTCGACTTCGATAACACCGTAGTCTCCATAGTTGGAGCCTTGAGCTTCAAATGTGCCGTAGAATAGGCCCTCGTACTTTGGATGCGTTCGAAGCTCAATCTCGGGCGTTGATAACTGAACTCCTTTGCAGTCAGCGAGTGATATCCAGCAGACTGGTCCGTGTTTGTCCAGTAGCACCTGGCTTGCATATACTGTGAACGTCCTCGGGAGGCCTGGCTCAGTGTTTGCGACCGCTGGCCTGACTGCCAGCGTCTCAACATGTAGGGCCCGATTAATTGCCCAAGCTGGGAGATCTTCTAACTCCTGCTCGGCAAGCTCATTCAACAACTTGCATAATTCTTGTACTTTGGTTCTGTAGCGCTCCCTTGTGTCTATCCGTCGTTCACCCTGCAATTCGCGGCGTTTGGCCTCGACCAACTCACGAAGAATCGCGCTTAATTCCCGCTCCAACCGCTGGCAAAGATGATGTCGCCAGTCAAGTCCGTTACGATTCGGGTTTAGAATCCCGAACTCTTTCATTCGTAGCAATTGCGCGATACCAGGACAGTCTACTGTACCGAAGAAATACTGAGCAGCGTCTTCACCTTCGTAACCGAAGAGACGGTTATCTAAGTTCGTGCCTTCCGTTTTGACGACAAGTCCCGCCAGCGATCCCGGATCGCTGGGCTTAAAATAGAGACGCTCCTTGCTCTCGTAGACTTTTATCGAGACCTCGCCAAGGCCATCCAAGTGCTTCGTTAAATCAACCCTTAGGTTTCCCTCCAAGGGGGAGAATGCCAGATCCTTGGACCTTGCCGTGGCCCCATCCTCCAATCTCAGTCTCACTGTTCGGTCGGGTCTGGACAGTATGTCTCGGAGGGCAAAGTGAGTTGAGATCTGTCTTTCCAAGGTGTCAAACGCGGGGCACTTGACCTTGTCGGAAAGCACCTCGATAGAGACGGTCGTCCCGGTCGCGGCCCCTGTAAACTGTTCAATAGCCACTTCTCGACATCTCGGCCGGCCCTCTTCCACGAAGATGTCAACAATACTCTCGCGTCCGCCGCGTGTTGTGCGGATCCTACCCCGTCCGAGTGCCACTATTGCTTCCTTCAGCCCCCGCCCAAACAAGCCGCGAACGCTTTGGCCCTGGAGTATCCCACTTGTGGACGCTGCGAACTTGATAGCGTCGTGAAGTTTCGACCAATCCATGCCCTCTGCTTCGTCCGATACCTCCAAGAACCTGCATATACCTCCCTTTTCGCGGCGGATCGTCAGCGAAATTCGACCTGATCCGGGTTGCCCATTCTCCTCGAGGCGCCGATAGCTGTCATCGCTGTTTGTCATGAGTTCCACGACGGCATCCAGCAAGCCCTTAATTGTTCCCTGGGCGAGCTGAGAAACAATTTGCGGGTCGATAGGGAGGTCGTAGGTCTGGAGATCGCTCATTTCGAATCCCTAGGAACGTATCAAGAGGTTCGCGCACGCGGCTATGAATTGCTTGACTTGCTCGTCGTTGTAGGCTGATGCTGCCTCCTCGTAGGCACGGAGGTTCTGCCGAAGCACACGGCGCGGGGTCTCAAGGGTTGCGCCGAAGAGCACACGCAGTTCCATTTGAGTCGGTTTAAATTGGGACGGGTCCGATTTGAAGCTTTGGAAGGCTGCTGAGGCCCGTATGCTCCTCAGCAGGGCCTCGTGCCGCTCCCTTATGTGCCTGGTGTTTGAGGCAGGCGGCGGAGTTGACTCTGCACCGTTCGCCAACTCCCTTCGCGTCCGGTCTGCGGCCCTTTTCCCAGCCGGCGTTAGGACAAAGCCTTGCTTTACGTTTCCTGCCAGCCATCCTTTATCGGTACGGCATCGGAGCCAGGCCTTGTTGACGCGCGCAGAGTCTGGCCATTCGGGGTAGCGCTTTAGCCCGAAGGCCTCAGGAAACCTTGAGAAGCATTCGAATACCAGCCGCTCAAACGTACACTCCTCTCCCTTGCTGATGACCTCATCAGCGCAGAATATGACTAGGTCATCGATTGGAGCCCTGATGCTTTGACCCGGCACCTTACCGCAATTAGCCCTAACGACTGTCTGGCTCGCCCAGATTGTACCCCTCTGCTGGGCATGATCGCTACGCAGAACTCTGGGCAAGCCGGGAAACACCCGTACAGATGATCGTCGTCATCGGGGCGGGCGTGGTCGGCCTGGCCGTCGCCATGGAGCTGGCGGCGCGCGACCAGGTCATCGTGCTCGAGCGCAACCACGCCATCGGCCTGGAGACCAGTTCGCACAACAGCGGCGTCATCCACTCGGGCATCTACTACCCGACCGGCAGCCTCAAGCACCGCCTCTGCCTCGAAGGCAACCGCCTGCTCTACGAGTGGGCGCAGTCGCACTCGGTGCGGACGAAGCGCACGGGCAAGATCATGGTCGCGACCGCCGAGGACGAAATCGAAGCGCTCGAGGGCGTGCTCAGGCAGGCGCAGGCGAACGAAGTGCCGGGCGTACGGCGGCTCTCCGTCGCGGAGGCCTGCGAGCTCGAGCCGTCGCTCCGTTGTGTCGCCGCCCTCTTCTCCGAGACCTCGGGCGTCGTTGACCAGGCCGGCCTCATGCGATCCCTCGCCTCGGAGCTGCAGTCGCGTGGCGGCATCGTCGCGCTGAACCACGAGGTCGTGGCCGCCGAGCGCCGAGGCGCCGGCTTCTCGCTCGCCGTCCGCGACGCCGACGGCACGGGCAGCAAGTTCGAGTGCGACCTCCTGGTGAATAGCGCCGGCCTGGCGGCGGACAGGGTGGCAGCAATGCTGGGCTACGACCTCGACGGCACGGAGACTACGCCCCGCCTGCGCCAGGGCCTGAACAAGGGCCGCTACTATGACATCGTGACGCCGGAGAAGGCGCGCGGGCTGCGCCACCTCATTTACCCCGTGCCGCAGCACCGGCAGGGAGGCCTGGGCGTACACCTCACGCTCGACATCGACGGCGGCGCCCATCTGGGGCCGGACACGGAGTGGCTGCCCGACGGCTGCGCCCTCGACTACCGCGCCGACGACCTCCGCCGCGATGCCTTCCTCGAGGCCGCCCGCCGCTTCCTGCCCTCGCTCGAGCGCGATGACATCGCGCCCGGCCAGGTGGGTTACCGGCCGAAGCTGCAGCGCCCGGGCGAGGACATGGCCGACTTCCTCATCTGGCACGACCGCGGTTACGTGCACCTCGGCGGCATCGAGTCGCCCGGGCTCACCTCGAGCCTGGCCATCGCCCGCCACGTGGCAGGACTCCTCTGAAGTGGCGCCATGAAAGGATGCAAGGGCGGAGCAGGCTGCGCGCAGGCAGCGCTCATGAAACGATGTAAGGGCGCCGGACGCCGCACCCTTACGAAGCCCCGGCGGCCCCGAGGGTTAGTTCGCCCGAGATGGCGCGGCGTCTGCCCGATCCCGGAATCCAGGGCCCAGAGTCTAACGGCCAACCTGCCATGCTGATGCCGCAGGTCTTCCTGCCCGCCGGTACCTGGAACCTGCGCGCCGGCCAGACGCCGGAGGCCGTGCTCGAGACGGCGCGGCGCGCCGAGGCGGCGGGCATCGATGGCGTCTTCGCCGGCGACCACATCTCCTTTCATGGCCTCGGCAACGACGGCCTCATGAACCTGGCGCCCATTGCCGCCGTCACCAGCCGGCTTCTCCTGCGCACAAGCGTCTACCTGCTGCCGCTCCGCCATCCGCTGGAGGTGGCGCTCCAGTGCGCCATGCTCGACCACCTATCGGGCGGGCGCTTCAGCCTCGGCGTCGGCGTTGGCGGCGAGGACCCGCGCGAGTTCGAGGCCATGGGGATCGACCCGAGGCGCCGCGGCCGCCGCATGGACGAGGCGCTGCACCTGCTGCAGCGCCTGTGGACGGAGGACTCGGTCTCCTACCACGGCCGCCACTTTCGCCTGGAGGATGTCGGCCTGGAGCCGAAGCCTGCCTTTGGCGTGCGCGTGTTCATCGGCGGCCGCTCTGACGCCGCCTTGCGCCGGGCTGGGCGCTACGGCGACGGCTGGACGGGCCTCTGGGTGTCGGTCCGGCGCTTCATCGAGGCGAAGGAGAAGATCGCCGAGGCCGCCATGGCCGCCGGGCGCGACCCCGCGGACATCGAGCTCGGGCTGCAGGTCTGGGTCGGCGTGAACGAGGAGCCGGACGTGGCGCGGGCGCTGCTAGGCTCGCGCATGGAAGACTTCTACCGTCAACCCTTCGAGTCGTTCGAGCGCTACGCCCCCTATGGCCCGGCGGCGGCGGTCGCCGAGTCCCTGGCGCCCTACGTCGAGGCCGGGGCGCGGCACCTGCACCTCATCCCCGGCGACACCGATCCGTCGGCCGTCCTCGAGGCGGCCGTGGCGGTGCGAGACGCGCTCAGGGACATCGTGGCCGGGAGTTGAGCCGTCCTGCTCGCCGGATGGCTGACCGAATCCTCGCGGCTGGCGCCTGCCCTAGCCCTCGCCGGACTGCGCGCCGGCGCTGCCGGCCGCGACGGCCTCGCGGGCCTTGCGGGCGAGCCGCTTCGACTCCTGGCCCATGGCGCTCAGGCGCTCCATGAGCTGCTCGCGGCGCGACTCGAGGGCGCGAATCTGCACCTCGACGGTCTCCAGGGCCTCGCCGCGCAGCTTCTTCGCGCGCTCCGCCAGGTCCTCCAGCGCGCCCTCGACCTCCGAGACCGCCTTCTGCACCTCCTTGCGCGCGCGCCGCATCGGCCCGGCGCGCTTGCGGCGCAGGAGGCGGGAGGCGACGAGAACGGCGAGAACGAGTCCACCGACGACGATGATGTAACGCATAGCTTTAGTCCTCCGTGGCGGGCTGATGAGGTCCGAAACAGCCCCAGCGGGTGGGCATCTGTGACTAGTTTACGCTTCGCGGCGCCCGGTCAGACATGAGCCGATCCGCCCCTCCGAGGGCAGCTGGTCCCCGCAAGCGCCTGCAGGCCCTCAGAACTCGCGCTCGAGGATGAAGGCCGTGAGCTCGTCGAACATGAAGCGGGCGGAGGGAGGGATGGCAGTCTGCGCCAGGGCGGCCATGGCCTTCGCCCGGTGGTCCTCGGCCAGGCCCTGGGCGAAATAGCGCGCGTTCCAGCGCTGGAGCACGTCGAGCACGTCGTCGATGTCGCTCTCTTCGATCTCCGGCTTCGAGTAGGCGTTGCGGAGGATGTCGCGGTCGGGCCCCACGACCTGCTGGAAGGCGTGCACGACAGGCAACGACTTCTTGCGCTTGGCGATGTCGGCGCCGACCGGCTTGCCGGTAGCCGTGCCTTCGCCCCAGATGCCGAGGATGTCGTCCCGGATCTGGAAGGCCAGGCCCAACTCGCGGCCGAAGCGAGCGAGCTTCTCGGCCTCGCCGCTGCCCGCGCCGGCCATGATGGCGCCTGTCGCGAGCGCGGCGGCGAAGAGGGCGCCGGTCTTGCGTGAGATCATCGCCGTGTACTCGGCGAGGCTGACGTCGCCGCGCTGCTCGAACGTGAGGTCCATGTGCTGGCCTTCGATCATCTCGTTGCAGGCCAGCGCCACCGTCCTGCGAGCCTCCCGGACGCGCTCGGGCGGCGCCCCGCGGTCCGCCGCCATCTCCAGGGTCCGGTAGGCGAGCGTCCACAGCGCCATGCCGGCCATCACAGCGGCCCTGCGGCCGTAGACCTTCCAAACGGTCGGGCGGTGGTGGCGCAGCTCGTCTCCGTCCTCGATGTCGTCGTGGACCAGCGAGAAGTTGTGCAGGAGCTCGATGCCAACGGCTACCGGTAGCGCCTCAGCCGCGGAGCCACCGAGGGTCTCGGCAGCGAAGAGGCACAGGGAGGGCCGGATGCATTTGCCCAGCATCGGCCGGCCGGCGTCTGTCCAGCCGAGCTGGTAACGCACCATCTCGTACAGCGGTGAGGGCCCGGAGGGCACGACCCGCGCGACCTCGTTCTCGACTTCTGCCCGGTAGCGACTGAGGAAGTCGGGCGCATCCACGGGGTGATCCTACGCCGGGAGGGCTTTCAGTCAAAGGAGGTGACAGGGGCGGATGGACAGAATAGAACATATGTACTACTCTGCGCTGCGCAGAGGAGGTCTCATGAAACTTCTGGAGGATATGACCGCAGCGGAAGCCGCGGCAGGGGCCGGCCTCGGCGCCTGGAACGCCTGGCACTTCGGCGCCAGCGCCCGCAGCGCCGGGCGCACTGCCAGGCGGGCGGCGGCCCTGACGCTGGCCCTCCTGAACGCCGCCCTCGCCGGCGAGGCCGTCTTCTACCTTGCCTTCCTCGCCCAGCCGGACAGCGGCCCGGGCCTGGCCACCGTCTGCGTGCGCAGCCTCTCGCTGGCGGCCGTCGCCGCGGTTACGGCGCTGGTGCTGCGGGCGGGGAAGTCCGCGAGGAGGGCGCCGTGACGGCGCTGGAGGCCGCGGCCCGCGCCGGCGATTGGGACCGGCTGGCCCGCTGCCTGCTGGTCGGGCTGCTGCGGGCGGTCGAGAAGATTCCCGGCGATTCCCTCAGCGAGCTCCTCGACTTGCTGGCCGGCGACGAGGGCAAGGGAGACGCGGATGCAGGCTGAGGCGCCCGAGGCCAGGACGTCGCTCTACGCGGACGCCCTGAGCGAAGCGGAGCAGGCAGCGTACTTCGCCGCGCTCGATGTCCCGGGCCTCGACCAGGAGATCGCCGTGCTGCGCGCCAAGCTCAGGACCCAGCTCAAGGAAAACAACCTCCGTGGCGTCTTGAGGCTGGTGGACGGGTTGGCGAAGGCCCTTGTAGCGCGCCTGAAGCTTGCCCCCGGCTCGGAAGAGCAACTCCTGCGGGCGGTGCGGGCGCTCCTTGCGGAGACGGCGGCTCTGGAGGAGCAACGTGGCGACGGAAGTTAGCGAACGCGAGGATGGCCCGCGCACGCGGCCGCGCAGCCGCCGCACCGCCGAGGAGGCGGCCTTCCGCGCCTCCGTCGAGGAGCGGCTGCGCAACCTGGAGGCCGAGATCGGCGAAGTCAAGCTCCGCCTTAACGGCCTGCTGTTTTTCATCGCCAGCACCGTGATCGGCCAGGTGCTGATTGGAGTCATCGGATGACGCCAGCCCTCGAGACCAGCGGGCCGCCGCGGCTCCGCCCATACCAGCGCGAGGCGGCGGGTGCGATCCTGCGCGCCGCCCTGCGCCGCGAGGGCGGCCCGGTCTCGGTGCAGATCGCCCGCCAGGGTGGCAAGAACGAGCTGTCGGCCCAGGTGGAGGTGCAGCTCCTCACCCGCAGCGCACACGTGGCGCGCTCGATCGTGAAGTGCGCGCCGACTTTCCGGCCGCAAGCGCTGATCAGCCTGGAGCGGGCGCGGCGGCGCTTCCGTGACAGCGGCCTGGGCCCGTGGACCAGCGTCGAGGGCGGCAACACCCTACGGCTCGGCCTCGCTCGCGTCGTCTTCCTTTCGGCGGCGCCGGAGAGCAAAGTCGTCGGCCACACCGCGGACCTCCTGCTCGAGGTCGACGAGGCGCAGGACGTCGAGGAGGAGAAGTTCGAGAAGGAGTTCCGGCCGATGGCCGCGAGCACGGGCGCGCCCTCGGTCTTCTACGGGACGCCTTGGGACGACTTCTGCCTCCTCGAGCGGGCCAAGCAACACTGTCTCGAGCTCGAGCGCCGCGACGGTGTCCGACGGCACTTCGAGTTCGACTGGCAGGTCGTGGGCAGCTACAACCCCGCTTATGCGGACTTTGCCCGCGAGCAGATGGCCTACCTGGGCGCGGCCCACCCCCTGTTCCTCACGCAATACTGCCTGCAGCCTCTCCCCGGCGCTGGCCGGCTGTTGTCGGCTACGCAGCTCTCGCTCCTGAGGGGCAGCCACGCCTGGCTCGACGCGCCCCTGCCCGGCGACGTCTACGTCGCCGGGCTCGACCTCGGCGGCGAGGCGGCGCCGGACAGCCCTGCCGGGTCGCGGCACGACTCGACCGCCCTCACGCTCGCCCGGCTGCTTCCTGCGGGGAGCGGCGTGCCCTTCGTGCAGTCGCAGCTCGAAGTGGTCCGCGTCTACACCTGGACCGGCGAGGCGCACGCCTCGCTACATGGCGCCCTGGCGTCTCTCCTGGGCCAGACGTGGCGCGTCTCGAAGGTGGTAGTCGACGCGACGGGGCTGGGGGAGCCGGTGGCCGCTTACCTGAAGGCGGCCCTGGGGTCGCGGGTGGAGGCGCGCAAGCTCAGCGCCCAGGCGAAGTCCGCCCTGGGCTTCGAGCTTCTGGCGGCAGTGAATGGCGGGCGGCTGCGCCTCCCGGGCTCCGGCCCGCCTGAGCTGGCGGAGTTGCACCGACAGCTTTCGCTCTGCCGCGCCGTCTATCGCGCGAACAAGACGATGAACTTCTACGTCGACGAGCGCGACGGCCACGACGACGCCGTGGTCAGCCTGGCGCTCGCCGTGGCCGCGGCCGCGGACGCCGGGCCGAGGCGCGCCGTCGGCCGCGCTGCCGAAGACTGAGAGAGGAGGTTGGCGATGCCAGCGCAGTCTCCATCCAGGGAGGGTCGGCCCTTGAGCGGCCGCCGTTACGCCGGCCAGGGCTGCGGCCAGGGCAACGAGGCGCCGTTCGAGCCCCTGGCCTCAGTCTTCGAGGCGCCGCCGCGGGCGCCGCGGCGCGACGGGCTCCCGGAGCACACGCACTACGCCGACACCGGCTGCGACCTGCACCCCTCGTGCCTCAGCTGCCCCCTGGCGCGCTGCCGCTACGACGAGCCGGGCGGAGCGCGCGCCATCGCCGGCCGCGACCGGGACGAGGCGATCCTGCGGGCGCGGCGCCAGGAGGGCGTCACGGTCGAGGTCCTCGCCCGCCGCTTCGGTGTCTCCAGGCGCACGGTCTTCCGCGTCCTGGCCCGGGCGCGCGAGGAGGTGCGGTAATGGTGACCGTCGCCTCCCCGGGCATCGTCGAGCGCATCGCGCGCATGGACGGGGCGCGCCTCCGCGCCTACCGCGAGAACCTGGCCTTTTATCGCGGCGAGCAGTGGCAGGGGCAGCCGCGCCGCCGGGACAGGCGGCTCGTCTTCAACTATGCCCGCGCCATCGTCCACAAGACGGCCTCCTATCTCATGTCCGGGCTCTCCTTCGCCGTCGACCCGCTGGAGCCGACAGCGACCGAGGAGGAGCGCGCGCGCCGGGCCGAGCAGGCCCTGGCGGCCGTGTACGCCGACAACAACCTCGCGCAGCTGGACTTCGACAGCGAGATCGACACTTCCGTACTCGGCGACGGCGCCTTCAAGGTCACCTGGGACGCCATCGGCCGGCGCGTGCGCGTGACCGCGCCGGACGTCCAGGGCCTCTTCGCCTGGTGGGCCGGCGATGACTTCTCCCGCCTCCTGCGGGTAGCCAGCCGCTACCAGCTCGGCGACGAAGAGGCGCGCCTGCTCTACGGCCCGGGCGTCGTCGAGCGCGCGGCCGGCGGCCGCGCGCTGGCGGGGGCGCGCACGCACACCGTGGTCGAGGTGTGGACGGACGATGGCTTCGAGCTGTGGCTTGATGGAGGTCTGCTCGACGCGAAGGCGAACCCCTACGGCTTCATCCCGTTCGTCATCTACCCGAACGTCCGCGAGCCGAAGGAGTTCTGGGGCCTCAGCGACATGGAGGCGGTCCGCGAGCCCGTGCGGGAGTTGAACAGGGCCCTTTCGCAGCTGTCGCTCATCCTCGAGCTTTCCGGCAACCCGGTGGCGGTGCTGGAGAACGTGCACGAGGCGCAGGACATCGCCGTGCGTCCTGGCGCCGTCTGGGAGCTCCCCGAGCGAGCCAAAGCCTACTTGCTCGACCTTCTCCAGGGAGGTGGCGTGCGGCTCCACGTCGACTACGTGGACCTGGTGTACCGCACCCTGCACGACCTGGCGGAGACGCCTCGGACCTCCTTCGGCGACAACGGCCGCGGCCTCTCCGGCGTGGCGCTGAATATAGAGCTGGACCCGCTGCTGAAGAAGGTGCAGCGCAAGCGCCTGATCCGCGAGGCGGCCTTCAAGCGCCGCAACGAAATGATCTTGCGGCTGCTGGAGCGCTACACGGGGGAGCGCTTCGCGCCCTACCGCTCGCGCGTGGTCTGGGGCTCGCTCCTGCCTGCCGACCGCAGCCGCACCGTCGCGGACGAGGCGCGCCTGGTGGCCGCCGGCATCCACTCTCGCCGCCGCGCCGCCGCCGAGGTGGGAGTCGACGACCCCGAGGACGAATTCCGCCGCTGGCTGGAAGAGGAGGCGCACATGAGGTCCCCGGCGGCCGGCCCTCCCGGCCCTGAGAGATAGGACATCTCACGCCGAGACGGTGGCGCCCGCCCGGCCCGCGGTCAGGCCCGGCCGCCAGTTCTCCCCGGCCCGTCCTGGGCGCCTGGTATTGGCCACTCGAATCTGGGCATACGCCCGGATTTGACACGCCAAATACACAACCTTATCGTCGAGTCCATGCCAGACGCAGAAGCGGCAGCCGTCCGCCCGCACCGACGCCGCCCGCGGCAGGGACCGGTCACTCGCCGTCAGATACTCGATAGCTCCCTGAGGCTCTTCTCCGACCGCGGCTACGCCCGCACCAGCGTCCGCGACATTGCCCAGGCCGTGGGGATCACGGACGCGGCGATCTACTACCACTTCGCCTCCAAGCGCGACCTCCTGCGGGCCCTGTTCGAGGAGCGCGGCATCATTGCCGCCCTCATGGACCTGGAGGCCCTGGAGCCTTCCCCGGACCCGACCGAGCAGCTCCAAAGCGTGAGCCTGCAGGCGCTGCGAGTGCTAGCGCGCAACCGCGACTTCATCAAGGTGCTGTTGGTGGAAGCGCTCTCGGAGACCGAGGTTGGCGAAGCGGTCGAAGAGTGGCGGGCCGCGGTCAGCCGCTGGTCAGGCGCGATCCTGCGCATCCTCACCATCTACAGCAAGCGCGGCACGATCAAAGACCTGGACCTCGAGATCGCCGCCGAGGAAATAGTCGACTGCGTCCTCGGCGCCTACCTGGACGCGCTCCTGCCCGGCAGCCGCGACGTCCTCGCCGACGGCGAGCCGAGCGAGCGGATCAAGCGCCAGGTGGCGGTGGCCGTGGCGAACGCCGTCCGGCGCCTGTACTGCTAGGCCAGCGCCCGGTCGAAAAACTCCTTCGAAGCCCGTAGCATCGCCGGCGTCACCCTGTGTCCGGCGGCGAACCAGCGCTGGGCCTTCGGCTCACCAAGCGCGTCGAAGAGCCTGCGCGCGTCTCCGGCCGGGACGGTCTCGTCGTGCTTGCCGTTGAGGAGGAGCACCTCCCGGCCGGCGGTCAGGGGGGCGAGCGCCATCAGGTCGAGGTTGGCGGCGACGAACCGCTCGACGCCGGGGTCGACCTCAGGCCAGGCCCGTCGCGACCGCGCGCCGGCGAGGCACAGGCAGGCGGCGCGCACCCTGCTGTCGGCGGCGAGCAGCATTACGCCCACTGAGCCGCCCATGCTCACGCCCCAGTACCCGATGCGGCCGGGGTCGATGCCTGCCTCGCACTGCAGGAGGTCGATGGCTCGCCGCAGGTCGATGGCGTTCTGGAGCCGCAGACGGATGTACTCGAAGAAGGAGCGGCGCGGCGCCTGGGCGCCGCCGGCGCGCTCGCCGTGGCCTGGCGCGTCGATCGCCAGGCAGGTCAGGCCGGCAGCGGACCAGCGGCGCAGGAGCATGCGAATGAGGGGGTGGTCCTTGCTCTCGCCGCCGCCGTGCTGCAGTAGGATCGCGGCGCCGCCGGGCGCCCCGAGCGCGAGCAACGCCGGCACGCGCTCGCCGTTGGCGCTGCGGTAGGAGAGCCGCGCCAGGCCGTCCTCGCCGGGCGGGTCTACGCGCTCGACTGCCAGCGGCGCCTCGAAGTCGTAGCCGAGGAGAAATCGCTGGGCATCGTTCACGAGTAGGTCCTGGGATTGAAGTGTAGGCCGCCCAATTCTGGCCTGCTCGAGGGTGCGGCCCCTGCCGAACATTAAGAGAGACGATGCACCGGCTCCTCCTTCGCCGCCGGCTTTCGATCCGCGCCGTCGTGGGGCTCGGCCTTGCGCTGATCATGGTCGCGACGGCCACCCTTGTCTACAACACGCTCACGGCCGTCGAGCGCAGCCATTCGACCCAGGAGAAGCTAGTCCTGAGCGCGAACCAGAGCGTTGTCCTCGAGGACGTGCGGGCCGAGTATCTCTCCGCCTGGCTCCTCCTCGTCTCCTCCGACGGCACACTTGACGAACGCTTCCTGCAGCGCTTCGAGCAGGCAAGGGACCGCGTCGACTGGGCCTTCGCCGTGCTCCGGGAGAACGCTCGCCTCCTGGGGCCCGAGGAAGAGGCGCGCATCGACGAGCTTTCACGGCAGCACCAGGAGCTGCGGCGGGAGTGGACGCCGATCTTCACCATGTTCCTCGAGGGCAAGGCATCGGAAGCCAAAGACCATATCACGGACGAGATGGTCAGCCGCAGCGACGACTTCGTGGACGCCCTCGCCGCGGAGGTGATGCGCCACCGGCTCGCCTTCAACCTCGCCATCGGAGACTATCGCGACTCGCGCGACATCTGGCAGGCGTCTGCGCTGACCGTGGGTGGGCTTTGGATGGTGCTCCTGTTGAGCACCGCCTACCTGTCGCACCGCTGGATATTGAGGCCTCTCGGAGACGTGGCGCGCTCGGCGCGCCTCATTGCCGCCGGAGAGTTGCACTCGGTCGCGCCCGTAGAGGGGCCCGCGGAGATCGCCGGCCTGGCGGGCGACGTCAACCTCATGGCCCGCAGCCTGATCAACCGCTCACGGGAGCTCAACGAGTACCTTGCCCAGGGCCTCGAGGCCCGGACACGCGAACTGGAGGCCGCTAACGCCGCCCTGAGGACGAGCGAGGCGCGTCTGAATGCGGTCGTAGAGAACGCACCCGTCATCCTCTTTGCCCTCGACAAGGAAGGCGTGGTTACTTTCGCCGCCGGCGCCGGTCTGGCTCTTACCGGGCTCACGCCGGACCGCGCCATCGGCCTTTCGGTGCAGCGCCTCTACGCGAACGACCACGCGGCCCTTGATGCGTTCCGGCGGGCTTTCACCGGTGAGACCGTGCGTGTGCACATCCGATATCCTCGCTTCTGCTTCGAGACCCACCTCGCGCCGCTGAAGGACGGCGAAGGTGACGTCGTGGGGGTGATCGGCGTCGCCATGGACGTGACGGCGCGGATGACGATGGAGGAGGCCCTGCGCCGGAGCGAGGAGCGATACCGCGAGCTCTTCGAAAACGCGAACGACCTCGTCTTCACGCACGCGGTCGACGGAGGCTTCACGTCGGCGAACAAGGCCGCCCTTGACCTCTTCGGTTACAGCGAGGAAGAGATCCTGAGCATGAGGATGGAGGACTTGCTCAGCCCTGACATGTTGGAGCGTGCCCAGACCAACCTCGCCCTGAAGCTGGAAGGGGCCCAGGACCGCACCACCTATGAGATCGAGGTCCGCACGAAGACGGGCGACGTGATCCCTTTGGAGGTCAGCAGCCGTCTCGTTTTCGAAGACGGCAAGCCGGTCGCTATACAAGGTATCGCGCGGGACATCCGCGAGCGCCGGCGTGTCGAGGACGCGCTGCGCCGGCATGCGCTCGACCTCGAGGCGCTGAACCAGCAGCTCGCAGCCGCCCATGCCGACCTTGCCGCCTCGAAGCGCCAGATCGAGGAGAAGTCCCGGCAGCTGGAGCAAGCCCTGACGCTGGCGCGCGCTCAGGCGCGGATCGACGGCCTCACGGGCGCCCTGAACCACGGCGCCATCGTCGAAGAGCTTCGCGGCCTCGTGGAGCGTGCTGAATCTCGCGCCGCCGTGGTCATGCTCGACATCGACGGCATGAAGGCCGCCAACGACCTCTACGGCCACCCGTTCGGCGATGAGATGCTGCGCGCCGTCAAGGCCGCCCTCGACAGAGACGGCGCGATCGTCGGCCGCTACGGCGGTGATGAGTTCGTCGCCATTCTCGATGGCGCGGGGGCGGCGGAAGCGGACGCTTACCGTACGGCGGTCTTGCGCGCCATCCACCGCGCCGGCCTGCGCGACCCCCATTCCGGCGCGGAGGTACCCATAGTCGTCAGCGTAGGCTTCTGCCTCTATCCCGACGAGGCCCAGCGGATCGAAGACCTCATAGCGCTCGCCGATACGGCGATGTATGCGCACAAGCGGGAACGCCCGGCGCACGCGGTCAATGCGGGAGCTCGCCGCCTTGGCGGGGAGCCGGCAACGCGCGTGCTGGGCGAGATCGTGCCAGTGCTCACCGGTGGCGGCGACATGAGCGCGCGGCTTGCCCTGGTCGCCGAAAAGCTGGCGACCGAGTTCTCATGGACCACCGTCGAGGTCCTGCTCAACCCATCTCGCAGACGGGGTGCGGAGGTGTTCGCCACCTATCCGCGCATCCAGGACGAGACCCTTGCGCGCGGCTTCATCGCCCGCCGGCTGGCCGGAGACAAGATGCGGCGCATGCTCGCGGCCACCAGGCGCGTCCTCATCATCGACGACCCCCAGAGCGACGAGCGGCTGACGCAAGACCAGAGGGACGTAAGCCGCTTCCTCGGCATCAGGTCTGCCGCAGTAGCGCCGCTCTTCTGGGAGGGCCGCCTCGTCGGCTCGATCACCGCCGGCAGCGAGCGACCACGTGCTTTCGGCGCCGCTGACGCTCAG
>DATLYJ010000153.1 GCA_035574915.1 Dehalococcoidia bacterium
TGCGGCCTTCACGCAGGCTGGGAAAGTCAACCAGGCCCTGCTCGATGCCCTTGACCTCGCCCCCGAGCCGGCGCAGGGCCGCTATCTTCGCCTCGATCTCACGGGTGAGCTCCAGAGCCCGGCGCTGGAGCTGGCTCAGGCGCGCGGCGCCGGAGTGTCCGTTGCCGTGACTCGTATCCACGGTGCGCCCGATCTCGGCGTTGACGCTGTCGAGCTGGCGCTTGCGGCCCTGCATGAATTCCATGGCCTCGCGCAGCTCGGGGATGAGGGCGTTCACCTCGTCCGGCTCGAAGAGACGCAGGTCCTCGGTGCCTTCTCCCGACGTCACCGCTCAGCGACCTCCAGGCTCCGCGCAACGTAGTCCGACATGTCGACCTCGTGCAGCCGCGCGAGATCAGCCTCGCCGAGCGTTCCGATAGCAACCCTGGGGAGTGGCGTCACTGGGCGCCTCGCTGTCGTCCTCCCTCGGGGGAGGGTCAGAACTCCGTCGCCCCGGTGAACTCCCACCGCGAGACCTTCAGGGCGGGAACGCGGCAGGAGCCGAAGAACGACGGCAGCCGCATCGTTTCCCGGCCGATCAGGTCGACGTTGTTCATCGCTTCGAGGTAGCTCTGCGTGAAACGCAGGTTGCGGACCGGCCCGACGACCCGGCCGTCCTCGATCAGGAAGGTGCCATCGCGCGTCATTCCAGTCACCACCACGTTCAGCGGGTGCACGGGCCTGGTGTACCAGAAGCGGCTGACCAGCACGCCGCGCCTTACCGACGCTACGAGGTCGTCGGCCGAGGCTGTGCCTGGAGCGAGAAAGAGATTGCCGGGGGCCGGCCCGAAGGTCTGGCCTGCCGGCAGCGCGTGCCCGGTGGAGGCGTGGCCACCCTTAGCCCCGTAGTAGGTGTCCCAGACAACGTCGATGGCGACTCCGTCCCGTATGAGGTCGACCCTCTGCTTGGGCACGCCCTCCGCGTCGAAGGGCGACGGGATGCCGTCCAGCGAGAGGCCGTCGTCCCAGATCGAGATGTTCTCGCCCATGAGACGCTCGCCAAGGCGGCCGGACATGAAGCTGCGCTTCTCGAGGAAGGCCTGTGCGCCGAAGGAGAGGTAGGCGAAGTAGTCCATGATGTCGGCGACGGCGTAGGGCTGGAGGACCACCTCGTAGATGCCCGGTTCCAGCGGCCGTGGGTCAGCCCCGCGCAGGCACCTGTCGATGGCTTCGCCGGCAAGGGCGGCGCCATCGATCTCTCCGGCGTCGAGTGTCAACCGCTCCGCATGTCCGCTGGCAGTCTCACCCATCACGACGGTGTTGATGTCCGCGGAGGTGTCGGCGTGGTAGGCCCAGACGCCAAGCGAGTTCGCCACGGCGACCTCCGACCGCTGGGTGCGGAAGGCGCCGGCGGCCGTGAGGCCCGCGGCCCGCGAGGCCTCGCACACCTGGCGCACGACAGCCGCGCGGTCCTCCGGCTCGAACCGGGCGGTGCGCTCGATGAAAGAGGGGACCGCTGTCACCTGAGCCGGGCCGGGCAGGGATACGAAGTCGGGATTGTCCTGCTGCAACCGGGCGAGCGACACCGCGCGCCGTGTGACCTCGGCGAGCGCATCTTCCCGAGCGACGTCGGCGGAGGCGACGCCAACCTTCTTGCCGATGACAGCGCGTACCTGGACGCGCAGGTTGCGCTCTTCGACATTCTGGTGGATGTAGTTGTTGGCGAACCTGGTCAGGGCCGAGACGGAGGCATAGACCAGCACCTCCGTCTGGTCTGCCTCGCTGGCTTCCAGCAGGGCGTTGGCGATGCGGCGCAGTCCACTCTCGCCCAGTAGTCCCATCGCGGTCTGCAAGGCCATGGGAGCACGCTAGATCAGAAAGCGGGCGCAAGCAACGTCCGGCGTGCATGCCCAGGGCAAACTCGCCCGAGCGTGCGGACGCCGATGACCGCAATCCGGACTACGCGAAGGCAGGTGCTATTCTCACGTCCGTGAGACGCTCGGACGCCGCTACCCGAAAGCCTGTCTTCCTGGGGTGGGGTGTCGTCGCGGTCGCGGCGCTCGCCTCCTTTACCGAGGTCTCGTTCTTCAACCCCGTGCTCGGGGTCTTCATGCCGGCGCTCACCGAAGACTTCGGTTGGGGCCGCACGGAGGTCTCGGGCGCAATGACGACCGGTTCGCTGCTGGGCGCGTTGCTCTCGCCCTGGTTCGGCCCGCTTATCGACAGGTACGGCGGACGGCGGTTCGTAGCGGGCGGCGCTTTCGTGATGTTCCTCTGCCTCGTCGCGCTGGCCATGCTCCAGAACGTGTGGCAGTTCTACATCTTTTATTCGATCGGACGCGGCATGGCATCCGGCATTGTCGGCCTGGCCGCGACGGTAACCGTGAGCAAGTGGTTCGTCCGCAGGCGGGGGCTGGCCGTCGGTCTGACCACGCTCGGCACGCGCGCCGGCTTCGCCATCATGCCGATCGGGGTGCAGCTCATCATCGGCGGCTGGGGTTGGCGTGAAGCCTGGCTGGCGCTAGCCGCCATCGTGCTCGTCCTGGGGATCCTGCCGGCGGTCCGCTTCCTCCATCCCCGGCCCGAAGCGCTCGGCTTGCTGCCCGACGGCGACTCGGCGGCGGCGCCGAGGGGCGGGGACGGGAAGCGCTTCGCGAGCGAGGTTAGCTGGACCAGGGACGCCGCCGTGCGCACGAAGGCTTTCTGGCTCGTCACGGCGGCCATCAGCCTCCAGGCCTGGGCGGGCGGCGCGATCAACATGCACCAGATCCCGCACCTCGTCGATCAGGGCCTTTCGCCTGAGTCAGCGGCGCTGATCATAAGCCTCCTTGCCCTCTTTGCCGCCGCCGGCAGCCTGCTCGAGGGCGTGCTGGACGAGCGCATAGGCGCGCGCTGGACGCTCGTGATCGGCCTGGTCGGCTCGGCAGGCGGCATGGTGGTGCTGATGAACGTGCACGGGACGGACATGGCCCTCGCGTATGCCGCGGCCTACGGCGTGGCGTTCGGCCTCATGGTCACGAGTTCGCAGGTCGTGTTCGCCGACTACTTCGGCCGGGAGGCCATCGGCGCTATCCGCGGCGCGGCCGCGCCGATCCAGATGGGACTGAACGCGATCGGCCCGGTAGTCGCCGGCGCGGCCTATGACCTTACGGGGAACTACCTCGCTGCCTTCATTCCCTTTACTGCCGCCTACCTGCTCGCTGCTGCGTCGTTGGTGGCTGCTCGAAAGCCGGTGGTCCCTGAACGCTTAGCGATAGAGACGGCGGGAGCCGTAGCAGCTGGCTAGCGCAACCGCTCCAGGACCGCCTCGATCTCACGGAGCAGTCCCGTGGACGTATCGATGGAAAGGCGCCACGCCGGAGGGACGTCGTCCGGCGGCTCGTAGCGGGCCTTCTGGGCGAGGTAGACCTCCCAGGTCGCCTCCGAGGGTGTCCAGGGCTCCGACTCGCGACCCTCCTGGCGAGCCTTGATCACGTCGTCCGGCGCGTGGCACTCGACGACGAGCAGCGGCACGCCCGCGCGACGGGCAAGCGCCAGGATAGGGGCGCGCTGGGCGGCCTCCAGGTAAGTCCCATCCAGGACCACCGCCCGGCCCTCGGACAGGAACTCCTCGGCCTGCCTCGTCATCTGGTCGTATACCCGCGCCCGGTTCTCGGGGGAGTATCGCTCGCTGTCGACGGCGACGGGCCGGCCCCGGCCTGGCGGCTCGCCGGCGATCTCCTTGCGGAGGATGTCGGTCGAGAGGAGTACGGCGCCGATGCGGTGCGCCAGTGCGCCAGCGAGCAGGCTCTTGCCGCTGCCGGAAAGTCCCATCACCAGCAGCAGCCGCGGCGGTGAGTTGGCCCGACGGTAGCTTGCGGCTAGCTCGAAGTGGTGCCGTGACTCGGCTTCGGCGGCGCGCCGCTGCTCCAGGCCCACGCCCTCCTGGTCCATAAGGATGCCGGCCACTTTGCCCCTGATAACCGCCCGGTAAGCGCGGAAGAGGCCGCTGACCAGCGCCAGCGTCTTGTCCGCGGCCGCTGCCGAGTAGAGGCTCAGGACGACGTCCTCGAACTCCGGATAGCCTCGGCGGTGAAGGTCCATGGCCAGGAAGGCGATGTCGAGTCCGGTATCGGCGCAGCGCAGGCGCTCGTCGAACTCGAGGCAGTCGAAGATGCAGACGCCGTCGGGCGAGCCGCCATCGAAGGCGATGGCGTCCGCGCGCAGGTCTCCGTGGCCATCACGCACGCGGCCCTCGCGCTCCCGCGACAGCAGCAGGTCGCGCTCCTCCGCGAGGAAAGCGTCCGCGTAAGAGTGGATGGCATCGAACTGGGATGAAGTGAGAGTCCGGCCGATGAAGGGGGCGATCTCCGCCAGGTTGGAGGCCCAGTTCGCGACCATGGTGGCGTAGCCGCCGGCTTCACGCACTCTCTTGCCCCGCGCAGCGCTGGCGTGAAAGCGCGCTATCTTCCACACCAGCCGGCCGAGCATCGCGTGAGTCACCGCCCCGGCGTCCAGGAGGTTCGCCAGAACGCGCGCCGGCGGCAGACGGCGCATATGCACCGCGTAGTCCAGCACCTCGCCGGGGCCGCCGACCCGAAAGCGCTGGCCATCATGGCTGATGCTGACCACCCCGTAGTAAAGCGTCGCGCAGGTGCGGCTGTTGAGCCGCACTTCTTCCGTGCAGTAGCGCTTGCGCGCTTCCAGGGACGTGAAGTCGAGAAAGCCCAGGTTCACCGGCTTCTTGAGCTTGTAGGCGTGGTCGCCTGCCAGGACCACCCAGGAGATGTGCGTCTGGATCAGCTTGATGTCCTGGACGGGATGCTGATACGTCGACGGCACGAGCAGGGCGCGCACGTGCTCGGGTAGGCGAGCGCTGACCTCCTGGTCAAGGACCACGACACCAAAATCCCACCATCCCCGCAGCCTCGCAAGTGCCTTCGGCCCGGTACTGGCGGCACGGACGAAAATGCGGTTAGCATGCCGGTGGCCGTGACGACCATAGGAACGCCTCCGGCGAAGTTTCCGTCCCTGCCTTTCCCCCTCCAGGAGGGCGAGCAGGTCCTCATGTTCTGCCGCCGCCACTGGCTCTACCTGTGGCCTCGCCTCCTCCTGATCTTGGCGGTCGCCTTCCTGCCGCCTCTGGCGGCGGGATGGCTGCTGTCCGCCGCCGATGCCTATGAGGGCGTCATCGCCCGCGTATTCTGGGTGGCTGCCGGGGTGTGGCTGATCTACTGGGGCGTGCGCGCCTTCCTCACTTGGTATCGCTACAACAACGACATCTGGGTCATCACCAGCCAGCGGCTCATCGACAGCCTCAAGAAGCACCCCTTCAACCTCGAGGTGGCGACGGCGGACCTGGTGAACGTGCAGGACATCACGGTCGAGCGCAGCGGCGTCCTGCGCACGATCTTCGACTTCGGCGACATCCTCTGCCAGACAGCAGCCGAGCGCCAGGCGTTCGTGCTCGCCGGCATCCCGGACCCCCGCGCCGTGCAGGGCCTGATCGACCGCGAGCGTGACCGCGAGCGCTTGCGCTACCGGGCGTAACGCTCGGCCACGTCAGGCGTTCTTATAGATGACCGCAAGGAAAGCCGGTCACGACAGCTCCACGGACGGACAGCGAGCAGCCGGGTGGCTGTGATCCGGGACCCGAAGATGGTTGCCATCGGGTACCGGGGAGCCGAATGGCAAAACCGACCGGCCCACCTCTCCAGATCCGACTTCTCTCGACCTTCGAGCGCCCCTGAGCCACTCCGTCCGGCCGGCCGATGGTCGCCCCTCGCCCCTCAGTGCCTGAGCAAGGCTGGCGCGTAAACGCTTTGCTGCCTGTGTTAGGATGAGGAGCCCCCTGCTTCGCGGAAGTTCAAACGCGCGTGCCTGGTTACCTTCTGAGTCGAGCCCGCCCCGCCCTGGCAAGACGATCCCGGCTCATCTGGTCCGGTCTGGCTGCAGGCTACCTCGTCGCCACCACCGCGTTCCTGGTTACTCACGGCTCCTGGCCAACGCCTGACTTCCTGATACCACCCCTGGTCCTGCTTGCCGTCGCGAACGGGCGCGGCTGGCAGTTCGTGATCGACTGGTCGCCATTCCTCCTGCTCATGCTTGGGTACGAGGCGTTCCGGGGCGTTGCGGACAACCTCAACAGCCGCGTGCACTTCGTTAGCCTCATCGATGCGGACAAGTGGCTCCTGGGCGGCGAGACCGGGCCCAACCTGCTACAGCGCCTGTTCTTCCGGGAGGACCGCGTCGCCTGGTACGACTGGGTGGCTTCGGTGCTTCACATGATCCACTTCGTGGTGCCGGTTGCCGCGGCCTTCGCAATCTGGCTCGTGAGCCGGCGGACCTACTGGCGCTTTGCGGTCACCGTGCTTGGTCTCTTCTTCATGGGATTTGTGACCTACTACGCCTATCCGGCGGCGCCGCCGTGGATGGCAGGCGACTTCGGCCTGATTCCCCACGTGGAGCGCGTGCTCATCCATACGCTCGTGCAGTTGCCCGCGACCAAGGGCATCTCGCTTGCCTACGAACATTTCAGCCCCAACCCGGTCGCCGCGATGCCCTCCCTGCACGCGGCGCTGCCAATGCTCGTGAGCTTCGTCGCAATCTCGCTGGCTGGACGCAAGGCGATGCTGACGCTGGCCTATCCCATCGCCGGCGGCTTCTCGTGGATCTATCTGGGCGAGCACTACGTAATCGACGTGCTGGCCGGGTGGCTGTACGCCCTGCTGGCCTTCGCCGTCTTCTGGATGGCGCTCCCTGCCCTCGTCCGTCGCGCGGCCGCGCCCGTCGCGGCCCGGTTCGAAGCCCCGCGGCTGGCATGGCCTGCGTGGCCTCTGACAACGCTGGCTGTCGGCTTCATGGCCCTCGTCTGGGTCAACCCCCTGGTCCAGGCGCCGCTCAACCCGGACCGCGGCGCGCTGATCCCCTCGGCCGGTTTTCGCATCGGCATCGCGACCGCCGTGGCCCTGTCCGACCTCGAGCCCCTTCCGTGTCGCGAAGGACGCGCCGCCAGTCTCCTGCTCGACCGGGAGCTCGACCCGCTGGTGCGTGACTACGCTGCCTACATCCAGGGTTTGAGTGCGCCGGTCTGCCTCTCGCTGACAGCCGGCCGCGGCGCCCCCGAACTAACCGATGAAGACCTCGATTCGCTGCGGTCCCTCTCGACAGGTCCGTCTCCGCGGCTGTTGTTCTTTTCTGGCCCTCCGCTCCTGGCCATCGTCCAGATCGGCTACCCAACCGCGGAGTTGCAGGCCATCGCGGGCGTGGCGCCGGACGACCGGCTCGCTCTAATCGTTCGGTTCGACAACGCGCAGGGTGTGGCGCTGCTCTACCCGATTGTTGCGCGAATAGCGACGCTTGCGTTTACATATGGCGAGCTTACGCCTCCCGCCGGCGAAAGCGAGTGTGTGGACGCCTGTACGCCGGAGCCGCCGCGGCCGGGGCCGGTGCAGGAGGCGGCGCCAACTCCTCCGCCCGAGGAGACGCCAGGACAGGAGACGCAGGAAACCGCGACTCCGACTCCAGACGAGGCGACGCCAACACCGACTCCGACGCCGACTGCAACTCCGACAACGACTCCGACGCCCGGGGTGGAAGAAGGGCCGGGCTAGGAGCGGAGGGAAGACGCCACAGGGAGGTTGATGCGTCTCCACAGGGTCTCCGGGGGGATCGCCGTCGTAACGACGGTGCTGGCGATCACGTACTTGGTGCTGCCCCTGGCGGGTGGCGCTTCGGCGCCGCGCGCGGTCAATCGCGGCGCCCCGGAGCCGGCCCTGACCCGTGAGCGCGTAACCATCAGCGTCCAGTTGCTCGAGTCGCTCATGGCCGTCGATCTTGACGCGCACCAGGCTTACTTTGCCCGTGTGCGCGTGCGGCGAGGCGAAGCGGCTGCCGCTGCGGCCGAGGGTGCGGTCCGCGCGCCCTACCTGCGAAGGATCGAGAAGATCAGGGCCGCCGGCCGAGACTCAGAGGAGCAGGAGATCGCTGTAATCACGATCATGGGGGCGTTCCGGTTCAGCGCGATGTCCTTCGACGGCGGGATCAATGAGAAGGACCCGGTGTCCCTGCTGGTCTACGGTGATACTTCGGTGCTGGACACCTACGACCGCCTGGTGCGGGACGCGATCCCGGGACGCTCGTACCAGGACGAGAACGGACAGATGGACACATCCGCGATGCGGGAGTGCCGGTCTCAGACGCAATGGGTCCTGATGGGCAACGTCGGCGAGGAGCTCAACTGGCACAGGAGCCAGCGCGGCCTGATGAGGCTGGGCGAGAAGTGCACGGAGGGCCTGCGGGACCATATTCGCTTCTACGGCGACCTCTACCATCGCGACTACGGCCGCTGGCTGGTGGGGACGCCGCATCGCGAGGCGTGGGTCCCCGGCGCCGGTCACCGCATCGATAGTTGGACAGCCGCGCGGGACGCCCTCCGCGACTACTGGCTCGGCGCGGCACCGGACCGCCAGCGCTTCGTTGGCAACCCGACCGTGCGGTCATGGGATTTCGATAGCTGGGGCAACGCCGGTCTCTTCCAGGGAGTCCCCTTCGACGGCTATGGCCTGACGATCGGCCTGAACAGCCTCACTGCAATCGAAGACGCCGCCGCCGCCATCGACGCCGGCAGTCGCTAGCCAGCTCCTTCGTCAGCGCTCCTCACCGGCTTTGGCGGCCGCGCCGCCTCTCGCCGGAGGCCAGCAGGGCCTCGCCGCAGCCGCTGCCGGCGGTCGCTGCGACATGGCGTTGACAGGCTTAGCCCACGGTCATATTCTCCCGCCATCCGGAATTGAGTTCCGGGAAGGAGCGCCGTGACCACCTATATCGTGAGGCGCCTCATCGCGTCCATTCCAGTCGTGATTCTGGTCTCGATGCTTACTTTTCTGGGCCAGTCCCTGATCCCGGGCGACCCAATCCTTGCCGTTTTGGGAGCAGACGAAGTTGGCGCGTTGAGCGACCTCGGGCCTGAGGTGCTAGCAGCGAAACGCCGCGAACTCGGTCTCGACCAGCCGCTACCGGTCCAGTACGCGAAATACGTCGCCAGGGTAGCCCAGGGCGATTTCGGAAAGTCGTTCCGAACCCGCCAGCCAGTCCTCGACACGCTCGGCGACCGCCTCTCTGTCAGCGTGAAGCTGAACATAATCACGTTTACGGTGAACACGACGCTTGCGATCGCGCTCGGCACCATCGCTGCTCTCTACAGGGGCACCGTCATCGACCTGCTGGCAACCGGGTGGGCGGTGCTGGGAGTCGCTACTCCCGGATTCTGGCTGGCGATCCTGCTGATCCTGGTCTTTTCGGTGCAGCTCGGATGGCTTCCCGCTTCCGGCTGGGTCGACCCGCTGGACGACCCGGTGGACGGAGCGCGGCACCTGGTACTACCGGTCCTGTCGCTCGGTCTATTCGGGTCGGCGACCGTAATGAGGCAGACGCGCTCGGCCCTGCTCGAGGTGCTTCGCCAGGACTACATCGTCACGGCTCGCTCGAAGGGGCTGGCGGGGCGGGTGGTGATTGTGCGCCACGCTCTCAAGAACGCCATGCTGCCTGTCGTGACGGTTGTCGGCCTGTCACTCGCCGGCCTGCTAGGTGGCACCGTGCTCATCGAGCGAGTCTTCGCCATCCCGGGTGTTGGCCGGATGGCGCTAGACGCGACGAACTCCCGCGACTACCCCGTCATACAGGCGATCGTGCTGCTTGCGGCCTTCTCGATCATCGTCGCCAACCTTGTAACCGACCTCCTCTATGCCTATCTAGACCCGCGGATCAGGTACCGCTAGAGGCGAGCATGGCGACACAGGCCTCGGCTGAACAGCTCTCGATCGAACTACCACATGCGCGGACGCAGTCACGCGGGGCGGTCCACGCCGCCGTAGCGTTCCTGGCCGACCCGAAGGCAGCGGTCGCCGTGGCGATACTGGCGTTCTTCCTCGTCCTCGCGGTCTTCGCCCCGCTGATCGCGCCCTACGGGGAAAACCAGCAGGACCGGCGGGCCAGCCTGCAGGGGCCTTCGGCCTCTCATCCGTTCGGCACCGACCGCCTGGGCCGCGATGTCCTGAGCCGCATCATCTACGGCAGCCGCGTGTCGCTCCGAGTCGGTTTTATTGCCGTCGGAATAGCCGCCGCCATTGGCATACCGCTGGGGCTGATCGCGGGCTGGCTCGGACGCTGGGCCGACGAAGTCATCATGCGGGTCGTCGACGCGTGGATCGTGTTCCCGAACTTGATCCTGCTGCTGGCGATAGTGGCGATCCTGGGGCCGGGCACCACGAACGTGATGATCGCGATCGGCTTGAACTCCTTCCCGATCTACGCCCGTCTCATCCGCGCCCAGACGCTCTCGCTCAAGGAGCGCGACTTCGTGCTCGCCGCGCGCACACTGGGCGCGAAGGACTCCCGTATCCTTGCCCGGCACATCCTGCCGAACGCTATCCAGCCGATCATCGTCCAGGGCTCGCTGGCAGTGGGCGCCGCCGTCCTTGCCGAAGCCGGCCTGAGCTTCCTCGGCATCGGCGTCAAGCCTCCCACCGCGACCTGGGGAGTGATCATCAACGACGGCTTTTCAGTCATACGTTCGAACCCGTGGATCTCGGTGACGCCGGGGATCGCGATCGTCCTCTTCGTGCTCGGAGTCAACCTCCTGGGGGACAGGCTGCGTGACGTCCTCGATCCTCGTCTGCGGGGTTCGAGATGAATTGGCCGGCCGGGTGCGGCCGGCAAGAAGGGAGCGCCATTTGGTTGATCGAACGGCATTTGTACTCCGCTTCGTAAGGCACTAGGTCATGGGAGGACGGGGATGGAATCGAGTTATTGGGCAAGGATGATGCGGGCGCGGGTTGCGCGCAGGCGGCTTCTGGCGGGCGCTGGCGCCGCCGGGCTTGCGGGTGTGATCGTCGCCTGCGGTGGCGGCGGTGACGGCGGCACATCGGGCGAGCCGGAGTCTCGCACGGATGAGGACCCCGGGCCGCCGAAGTACGGCGGCACTCTGAAGATCGGCTACAGCGGCGCCAGCATCACGAACTTCGACCCCCACTTCGGCGCCTCAGGCGCGGAACACCAGTTCTTCTTCGCGATCTGCGACCCCATCGTCGGATACGACCAGAAGGGACAGTTGGATGCCTCCCTGTCGCTGGCGGAAAAATGGGAGCTGCCCGAGCCGACGCGGGTCACGCTGAAGCTCCGTTCCGGCATCAAGTTCCACGACGGCGCTGAGTTCAGCGCGGACGACGTCAAGTGGAACCTCGAGCGCATCATCGACCCCAGCTCCGGCGCTACTCCGCGCAGCGACCTGGCGTCGATTGACAGCGTTCAGGTGGTGAATAAGAACGAGGTCGTGATAAGGCTCAAGGAGCCGAGCGCCCCGCTGCTGACGAACTTCGGCGACCGCGGCGGTCAGATCCTTTCTCGCACGTCCTTCGAGAAGGTTGGCAAGGACGGCTTCCGCCGAAGTCCTGTGGGCACGGGACCCTTCATCCTCAAGCAGTGGGTCGACGATGCCTACCTGGTGTACGAGGCGAACCCTAACTACTGGCGTAAGGACGCGAGGGGCAACAAGCTACCTTACCTGCAGACAATCCGGGTGGAGCTAATCCCGGACGCCACCGTCCGCACGGCAGCGTTCGAAGCTGGCGACGTCGATGTCGTTATCGGGGTGCCGGCTACGGAGGAGAAGCGGCTTGCGTCCGACCGTAATTACCAGGTCGTGAAGTTCAACGGGTCCGGCACGACGATCTGGTACATGAACCACGCCTTCCCGCCACTGGACAATGTTTGGTTCAGGCGCGCGCTGTCTTCGGCCCTCGACAGGGAGAGCTACATCAAGAATTTCCTTACCGGCGAGGAGCAGATCGCGACGGGTTTCGCGACTCCGGCTTCCTGGGCGCACGACGCCACGATTCAGAACTACAACTTCGACATCGCCAAGGCAAAGGAGTACCTGCAGCGCTCAGGCCTGCCCCAATCGCAGTGGCGCGTCCGTACGCAGCCATTCGGCGCCACGATCAGCGACGCGGAGCTCTTCTGGCAGACGTCCGCCAAGGAAGCGGGTATCACGATCGACTACGCCGAGCCGGAGCGGGACGGATGGCAGAAGCGCGTCCTCAAGGGCCTCGGCGGTGACGGCAGCGCCGGCATGTACTTCTCCGGCCTCTCCCTCCGTGTCGACCCCGACGGTCACCTGGGCCTGATCTACACCCAGAAGGGCGCTTATAACTCCGGACAGGCGCCTCTCCCGGAGGTGGAGCCATTGATCATCAAAGCGAAGCAGACTTACGACCTGAACGAGCGCAAGTCCATCTACTCGGAGGCTCAGAAGAAGGCCGTTGAGAACGTCTACTCCGCTTTCCTGGTCACATACGGCATCGCTCGAGGCTTCGCGCGCAAGAACGTGGGGAACTTCAGGGCCTGGTTCGGGGGCGAGGGCAAGCCGCGCTTCGCCAACCTCTGGGTGTGATAGCTTCTTGACGGCGTGGCGGTCCCGGAGCCCCCGGCCGTCCCGGAGTCTCGGCGGCTACGCGTGCCCGGCTGTCTCGAGTCAGTGGGAGTGGAACCCGCTGCGAAGCCGTCGCTCTTTGTTATAGGACCCTCCTCCAGCGGGGCGAGGGACGGGGGTGTGTGGCTTGACCTGGCAACCAGAAGTCGACGAGATCGAGTGGCGCCGCCAGCTCGCATACCGCATGGGCGGCGAGGAGCGCGTCAGAGACCAGCATGAGCGCGGGAAGCTGAGCGTCCGCGAGCGCATCGACGCGCTCATCGACCCTGGCAGCTTCAGGGAACGGTTTCCCTTGCAGGGCAGCGCGGTCTACAGGGACGGCAAGCTCGTCGACTTCGTCGCCCGCCGCAACGTCTTCGGTCTCGCGCGCCTCGATGGCAGGCCGGTGGTGGTCTCCGCGGACGACTACACCGCCCGCCCGCCCAGCGGTAGCGCTGGCGTCCAACGCGGAAGCGCCGGAGGAAGCGGACTGCGAGCAAGCAGCGCCGACCACATGGCTCTCCAGCTCAAACTCCCCCTCGTCCGGCTGGTCGACGGCTTTGGTGCTGACATCCGGGGTACCCAGGCGACGGGCGCCACGCACATCCCGGCAATGGCCTGGGACACGATCACGGCGATGCTTCAGGAGGTGCCCCTCGTCTGCGTTGCCCTCGGCTCGATCGCGGGGGCGCCGGCGGCGCTGATGGCGGGAAACCATTTCTCGATCATGGTGAAGGGGATCTCTCAGGTCTTCGCGGCGGGACCGCCCGTGGTCAAGCGATCGCTCCATCTCGACATCGACAAGGAGGACCTGGGCGGCTATAAGGTCCACGCGCGGGGCAGCGGCCTCATCGACAACGAGGCGGAGGATGAATACGACGCCTTCCGCCAGGTGCGCCGCTTTCTCTCATACTTGCCCAGCAACGTCTACAAGCTGCCTCCCGTCCAGGAATGCGTGGACGACAGCCCGGACCGGCGCGAGGAGGCCTTGCTTAGCTTCATCCCACGCGACCGGTTCAGGCCCTACAACCCGCGGAAGATGATCGACCTGATCGTGGACAAGGGTTCCGCCTTCGAGATCGGCCGCTACTACGGAGGCGCGCAGGTGACGATGCTCGCCCGGATGAACGGCAAGCCCGTGGGCATCCTCGCGAACGATCCCCTGGTGCACGGCGGTGGGATGGAGGCGACTGCCGCGCAAAAGCTCGAGAAGTTCGTCGACCTCTGCGATACCTTCCACCTGCCGATCATCAACTTCGCCGACCAGCCCGGCTTTGTCGTCGGGCCGAACGCGGAGCGTGCAGGCACACTGAAGCAGGGAGCTCGCGCTCTCACGGCGATCGAGCAGGCCACGATCCCCTGGGCGACCGTGATCGTGCGGCGCCTGTATGGAGTTGCCGGCCAGGCGCACCAGGCGCACACGCGCTGGGTCTACCGCTTCGCGTGGCCGTCGGCGGAGTGGGGCTCGATCCCCGTCGAAGGCGGTATCGCCGCTGCCTACCGGCGCGAGATCGAGAACGCGCCCGACCCGGAAGCCCGCCAGGCTGAGCTGGAAGCGGAGTTGGCTGCGATTCGCTCATCCCCGTTCCGCACGGCTGAGATCGGGGGCGTCGAGGACATAGTCGACCCACGGGATACGCGGCCGCTACTGTGCGAGTGGGTTGACCTCGTGTACGAGCAGCTGCCGCAGGACCTGGGCAAGAAGGCACGGGGCATGCGGCCTTGACGCCTGGGCAAAGGCTTCGCGTCCTCGAGATCTCGGCAAAGGAAGAAGCCGCGGCCTACTGCGGCAAGCTGTTCCGCCGCGCCGGCCACGACGTACTGCGCATCGAGCCTCCCGGACACGAGGCGCCTCTGCACCTGGATGTCTACCTCAACGGCGGCAAGAAGCGTCAGCGGCTGGACCTCCGGGCGGAACGCGGGCGCCTCTCGCGGCTAGCGGCCGCGGCCGACCTGCTGCTGACCGACTACGGGCCCCGCGAGCTCGGCGACCTGGGCCTCCTCGACCTGGATGGCCCAGCCGTCCGCGTACTCATCACGCCCTTCGGGCGCAACGGTCCTTATCGCGAGTACGAGGCGACGGCCCACACTCTCCTCGCCCTCGGCGGCTACACCTGGCTCATGGGCGACCCCGACCGCGCGCCGCTGACGATGCCTGGCAACTACCCGTACTACCAGGCCGGGACGTTCGCCTACATTGGCGCGCTCGCGGCCACGATGGCCTCCGAGCCCGGCCGGCCGCTGGACATCGACGTCAGCGTTTTCGAGTGCCTGGCGGGCTTGCATCAGTTCACGGACACCATGTGGAACTTCGGCGGGCAGGTGCGTAGCCGGCACGGGAACCGATGGGAGAACCTGTCCCCCACGACGCTCTATCGCTGTCACGACGGATGGTATGGCGTGAACATCCTGGCCAACTTCTGGTCCTCGTTCGCGCTCATGATCGGCCGTGCCGACCTGGCGGAGGACGGCCCGCTTGCCAGCAACGCGGGGCGCATGGAGCACAACGACGAAGTCGACGAGATCGTCACGAAGGCGCTATGGGACAAGCGCGCCAGGGACATCTTCAAGGAGGGCCAGGAGGTCTGGCGGGTGCCGGTCGGCTACGCCGCGGCCCTCTCCGACCTCCTCGCTGACCCGCACCTCAACGCGCGCTCCTTCTGGCAGCCCGTCGAAGTGGCGCTGCCCGAGGGCAGGAGGCGCCTCCTCGCGCCCGGCCGGCCCTTCAAGTTCGTCGGCGAGCAGCCTCCGCCGGAGTTGCCTCCCGAGCCGCCAGGGGAGGCGGGCTTCGACGAAGACCGCCAGGATGGCCGGCCCCAGCCTCGTGGGGCGGCCTCACCCGCGCGACCTCTAAGTGGGGTCCGGGTCCTCGATCTCACGCGGATCTGGTCGGGGCCTCTGGCCACGCGGATACTGGGCGACCTCGGCGCCGAGGTGATCAAGATCGAAGCCCAGGACGGGCGAGGTGGTCAGGGTGCGCCCCGAAGCAATGTGGCTGCCGGGGGCACGGCGCCGGCCGAACGCCACTGGAACCAGCAGCCCCTGTTCAACAAGCTCAACCGCAACAAGAAGAGCATCGCCATCGACCTCAAGTCCGCGCGCGGCCGGGAGCTGTTCCTGGATCTCGTCGAGAAGTGCGACGTGGTCGTCGAGAACTTCAGCGCCCGGGCAATGCCCGGCCTCGGGCTGTCGTATGAGGTGATGAAGGCACGCAATGCGCGGATCATCTATCTGTCCATGCCTGCCTTCGGCCAGTTCGGCCCCTACCGGGACTACATCGGCCTCGGCCCCAGCATCGAGCCCATCACGGGCATGACCGCCCTCATGGGTTACTCGGACCATGAGCCGCGGGTGACGTCGAAAGCCGTCACCGACCCGATCGCCGGTGTGAGCACGGCAGCGGCGATCATAGAGGCGCTCGTGCGCCGGGAGCGCACCGGTCAGGGCTGCCTCATAGACCTGTCGCAGCACGAGACGGGCGTCGCCTATCTCGGCGAGTACTTCATCGAGCGCCAGCTGACAGGGCGCGAGCCCAGCCGCGCCGGAAACACCCACCGCGAGTTCGCGCCGCACGGAGTGTACCGGTGCGCCGGCGAGGACGACTGGATCGCCATCGCCGCCCGCGACGGCGACGAGTGGCGGGCACTGTGCGAGGTGCTTGGCCTCGAGAGCCTGGTTGCCGATCAGCGCTTTGCCACGATTGCCGGGCGGCGCGAAAACCGCGAACCTCTCGACTCTTACATCGATGCGGCGACTTCCAAGTGGCACAAGCGCGACCTCGAGGCGGCCCTGCAGGCGAGAGGCGTGCCCGCGGGCAGCGTCCTTTCCGCGCCCGAGTGGCTCAGCGACCCACATCTGCTCGCCCGCGGCTACTTCGTCGAGTTGACTCATAAGGAGGCCGGCACGCATCCGTGGGACGGCTCGCCCCTGATGTTCAACGGCGCCCGCGGCTACGAGTCGTGGTCTCCCGCGCCCTGCCTCGGCGAACACGCCCCGGAGGTGCTGAAAGACATCCTGGGCATGAGCGACGCGGAGATCGCCGACCTCTTCGCGCAGGGCATCCTCGCCGACACCCCGCCAGCGCGGGTGGCAGCTGTCTAGGCAGGTAGGCCGCGGCAGGGCGCCGGGCGCTCCGCTCCGGGAAGCGATGGCCTCGCACGGCCGCGGGCCTACTCCAGGCGCGCAAGCCAGCGGTGGTCCGGCTTTACGGCAGCAATCGCGTTTCGTAGCCAGCGCCGCCGTTCGCTCGACAGCGCCGGACCCAGCGCGTCGAAGTCGGCGTTATCCGAGTCCCGGTCCTCGAGCCGGGGAATGCCGATGTAGGCCGTGGCCTTGAAGAACAAGAGCACCTCAGGGACGACGGCATCGACGCCCCAGGGCGAGCGCCGGACTCCGTCCGAGACCGGAAGCGCGACTCGAGGCTCCCGCCTCAGGAGCCAGGCGTTGTCCTCGCGCTCATCGACGAGTACTTCCAGCCAGAAGCCCTCCTCCGTCCTTGCGATGCCGTCTTGCGGGAGCGGGCGGGCCTCTTCGGGAGGGCGGCAGTGGATGTGGGCGGGAAGCTCCAGGGGCCTTCCGTCCCAGAGTTCGGCACTGCTCCCGTTCCAGCCTCGTTCATGAGCGAGCAATTGCCAGCCCAGCAGATGCTCGAAGACCGCTTGCAGGTCGTCGTAGAACACGGAGATGTCGACATCGCCGTGCTCGCGTGTCTCGCGGCCAAGCCAGGCGTCGACCGCCCAACCGCCAGCGACCGCCCAGGGCCGGCCAAAGCCGCGCATAAGCGCTGCTACGCGCGCCACTGGCTCGGGCGCGGCACCGGTCCTCTTACCACCCGCGCGGCGCTCAGCCACCGAGAGATTCCTTCACGAGATCAATCAGGCCGCCCGAGGGCGGCCGTCGAAGTCGAGGAGCTTCGACCATCAGGTCAGGCGCGCGTCTGAAGGGCTGAGATCGCTCACGGCCGCGGGCACCGCGACTGTAATGGTCGAACCCCAGGGCGGCCTACTCCTCCGCGAACCCGAGCCGGATGGAGAGCTGTTCTGCGGCGATGCGCATCTCGTGCGCAAGCCAGTTGAGCTTCTCCGGCGTGGCGACCGTGTCCTGGCCGCCGGCAACGATTGCCGCGACCACGCGGCCCCGGCGTCCTCGCACGGGCACGCTGACCCAGGACCAGCCCTCCACGCGCTCGCCGCGGTCCATCGCGTAGCCGCGGGCCCGGACTTCGCTGAGTTCGCGCTCCAGGGCGTCCACGGTCGTGATGGTCTTCGGGGTGAAGCTCCGCAACTGCTCACGCCCGGCATAGAGGGCCCGGAAGACCGCGGGGTCGAGGTAGGCGAGCAACACCTTGCCGTCGGCGATGGCGTGCGCCTGCTCGACCACGCCGACCCGGAACTTCGAGTCGTGCCCGTCCCGTCCGCGAGCGCTCGCGAGGTAGGCCACGCGGTGACCAACGCGCACGCCGAGGTAGGAGTTCAGGCCGGAGAGCTCGGAGATGTCTGACAGGGTCGCCTTGGCTGACTGAATGAAGGGGCTGTAGGCGAGCGCGACCGCCGCCGTGCCGAGGATGTCGGAACCCAGTTCATACTGGGTGGACTGCGGGTCCTGGTCCGCCCAGCCCTCCTCCACCAAGGTGACGAGCAGGCGGTGAGCCGTCGCCGGCGGGAGCCCCGTTGCCTGGGCCACCTCCGCGACACCGAGGGGCTTGCGCACCTCGGCAAGCAACCGGAGGATCGCCAGCGCGCGCTGTACGGACCTTATCGGCTCTACCATTGGAAGCTCCAGTCATATGCCCAACTCTGCATAGGTTATGCGAAAACGCTGCCCTAGAAAATGGTGCGGCGCGCCGCCATTCGGGAAACGATACCGGTTCCGGCCCTCCAGCCGCCTGCTCTCAGAACAGCACCTGCTCGATGGTGAGCGCTTCGATCTCGCCGTCCGCGAGGCCGAGGAGGCTTTTCAGGACCTCTGCCGTGTGCTCGCCCATGCGGGGCGCCCGCCGCAGAACCGGCGCTTCGCCGTTCATCCGAGCCGGTTGGGCATGGGTCTTGAAAGACACGTCCTCTTCCGGGAATGGCACTTCGACGAGACCGCGCTTTGCGAACCAGGGGTCGCGCACCACCAGGTCTTCGAGGTCTTCGACCACTGCCGCCATGATGCCCCGGCCCTGAAGGGTGTGCATCACCTGCCAGGGGTCCCGCTGGCGTGTCCAGGCCGAGATGGCGTCGTCAATCTCGTCGGCGTGCTCTTGCCGGGATTCGAGCGACGCGAATCGGGGGTCCGCCGCCATTTCGGGCCTCCCGATCGCGCCGGCAAGGCGCTTCCACTCGTCCTCCGTCTCCACGGCGATGGCGCACCAGCGGTCCTCGCCGAAGCAGGGATAGACGCCATGGGGCGCGAAGTCGCGCGAGCGGTTACCCTGGCGCGGGGGCAGCACGCCGTTCGACGCAAACTCCAGGAACCCCGGCCCGAGGAGGCTCATCGTCGCTTCGACCTGCGAGAAGTCGATGAACATGCCCTTGCCGGTACGGTTCCGGTGATAGAGGGCCGCCAGAATGGACGCGACTACCAGGTAGGGCGCGGAGAAGTCAGAGTAGAGCGGGCCGAGGCCGATGGGCGGCCTTTCGGGCGAGCCGGTGATCATGTTCAGGCCGCCGAAGGCGATGACGCCGTTCCCGTACGAGCCGTAGTTTCGGTACGGCCCGTGGCAACCCATGACGGGCATCGAGAGCATCACGATGTCCGGCTTGACCGCCTTCAGGTCCTCGTACCCGAGGCCCCAGCGCGGCATTCGCTCGGCCGTGAAGTTGTTGAGGACGACGTCCGAGCGGCGGATTATCTCCTTCGCCAGCTCGACGCCCTTCGGATGGTTCATATTGAGGCGCACCGAGAGCTTGTTCGTGTTGCAGTCGTTGAAGACGCCGTTTGTGTCGATGCTTGACTTCCCCGGCGGCTGCACGCCGACCACGCGGATGTTGTCGACGCGGTACTCGGACTCGAGCTTGATGACCTCGGCGCCGAAGTCCGCGAGCATCCGGGAGGAGGCCGGCCCGGCGATGAGCCAGGCGAAGTCGGCCACGCGTATGCCCGCGAGCGGGCGCGCCGGGTCGAACGGCGTTGCCGGCGATGCTTCGGCCGGCAGGCGAGCCGTGGCGAGGGGCGGCAGGGCCGACAGCACCTCGGCGTTGTGCTCGCCGAGTAGCGGCGCACGCCGCCCCGGTCGCGTGGGAGCGCCGTGGAAGCGCGCGGGCAGCGAGCCATCCGTGAGCGTTGTCCCGAGCTCGAGATGTTCGATCTGCGTGAAGTAGCCGCGGGCGGCGAGCTGCTCGTCGCCCAGGAGGTCCTCGACGGTGTTCACGGGCATGACCAGCTGCTTGCGGCGCTGGCCCTCGTGGAAGATGTAGGCGCGGTCGTGCATCGCGCAGAGCCGGGCGATGGCTTGCGTTACGGCGGCGCGGTTCTCGATGCGATAGCTTTCGTCCTGCCACTCGCGTCCGAGCACCGGCGTATCGATGCCCTCATCGGCCAGCCAGCCGGCCATGTCGGCCCAGTTGGCCTGGATGCCGGTGCGGAGTACGAAGCTGACCCACTTGCCGTCTTTGCAGCGATGGATCCCGGAGATATTTCCCATACGGCGGGGGACGCGTCCGTGCCAGGCGTAGATGTTGGCGTTTGCCGTCTGTATCGTCGCCATGGACGCCGCTTCCTGAAGGGTCACCTCGACATGGCGGCCGCGTCCCTCGGGGTCGGCGTCTCTGCCCAGGATCGCCATCAGGGTTGCCGCTGCCGCCACCAGCGACGCCATCTTGTACGCCTGCTCACCGCCGGGGACGTCGGGAGCTGCGTCGGGGAAGCCGTTGAGATAGAGGAGACCTGACGACGCCGCGCCGACCAGGTCGTTTCCCCGGTAGCCTTCGAAGGGGCCGTCCTGCGCGAATGGTGTCACGGTTGTGTACACGATCCCTGGTTTCAGCGCCGCCAGGTCTGCGTATGCCAGGCCCAGCGCCGCCATGCCGGCCCTGCCCCGGGTCTCGATCACTGCGTCGCAGCTTGCCGCGAGCCGCCTCAGGGCTTCTCGACCTTCGGCCGTCTCGAGATCGAGCGTCACGCCGCGCTTGTTGCGATTGAAGTGCTGGTGGTAGAGGCTGCGCTCCGGCTCGGGGCCGCGGCTAACGAAGGGCGATCGCCGCCGTACGGAGTCGCCCGCAGGCGGCTCGACCCTGATCACGTCCGCCCCCATGTCGGCGAGCAGGCGGGATGCCAGGACTGCGGACTCGTCCGCAAGGTCAAGGACGCGGATGCCCGCCAGGAGGTCGGGGAAGCTCAACTCAGGAGCCTTCTAGTCGCGCTGCGACGAGGAGTCGAAGCAGCCCTGCCGGCCTATCCGCCGGCAGGGCTGAGAATAACCCTTCTGGGACGCAATTTGTCCAGATGCCACGCGAGGCACCGAGGGACGCACGCCGTCCGCGATCAGGACGTCCTCTTGGACGCGTCGTACCACAGGTAGGGCAACGTGTCCGTCGGCGGCGACGTGATTACCCAGCCGCGGTAGACGCCTGCGTTGCCGACCCAGGGCCAGGTGAGCGACAAGCCCCGTGTCTTGTACGCAAACGGTATGGTGTACAGCGTCTTGCCCAGGTGGCGCTGGATGTCGTGCGCAAGTCCGACTTGCTTTTTGAGGTCAGGCTCGCGCAGCAAGCGGTCGATCAGGCCGTCGAGGGTCGTGTCCTTCTGGCCGCCCTGTTTCGGCGGGTTCGGTATGTGCAGGGGCGCGTAGGGCGTGCGGTCCTGGGCCGAACCGGAGTGCCAGTTGGTGCGGAGTTGGTTGGCGACGCCTCCGTAGGTAGTGTTCACGAACACGGACCAGCCGTTGAAGCCCTGGCCGTAGTTGTAATTCGGGACGTAGTCGTTGGCGTAGTCGACGATCTTGATGTCGGTCTTGATGCCGCCCTCGGCGAACATGCCGATGAGGACCTCGACGTTGCGCATGTAGTTGACGCCGTAAGGCGTGCCCGTCGGGCCGTAGAAGCTCGTCTGGAAGCCATTGGGGTGGCCGGCGGCGGCGAGCAGCTTCTTCGCTTCCGCGACGTCCTTCTTGAAGTAGGCGGCAGCCTCGCCCATGTCCTTCGAGTACGGGTCGAGGTAGAAGTCGCCCCAGCCTTTGCCGAGGAAGTTGTCGTAGACGATGTCGAGCTCGATACCCTCGGCCTTGAACCTCGCCTCGTCGGCGAAGGCCGCTGCGAACTCCTGGCGGTCGATCAGGAGTGACATCGCCCTCCGCACACGCTCGTCGAGGAAGGGGCTGTTTGACCAGCCAAAGAACACGCCTGGCGCCACGGCACCGTGCTCCCCCTGGAGCATCAGGAGCTGAGGTAGTTCCTTCTTGGTGGTGATGATGTCCTCTTGACGGACTACGTCGCTCCAGATGTTGCCGGCGCGGAACTGGGCGAGCTGCGTCGCGTATTCCTGGATGATCGGCTGGCTCCAGCCGTCGAGGAACGGGCGGTCCTTGACATACCAGTTCGGGTTGCGCTTGTACTCGATGCCAGTCGCCGGCTCAAACTTGTCGACGATCCAGGCGCCGGTGCCGCGAGCCGTCTCGCGCGGGTCGAAGCCGCCGTCCGACTCCTTGGGCATGATGAACAGCCCCAGGGTATTCGCCAGATAGTCGAACAGGGCGGCTAACGGGAAGCTAAGGTTGAGCTTTACGGTGCGTTGGTCAGGCGTCTCCACCGAGACGATCGGCGCTGAAGGATTGGGTTGGTTCGGGTTGACGTCCCGGAACCAGTCGTTCCGGTAGACGGAGACGGCCTTCATGCGGTCCATGCTGAACTTGACGTCGGACGAGTCCAGCGGCCGGCTGTTTGTCGGAGGGCGGGCGTCCCACTTCGCGTTCGGACGCAGCTTCATGGTGATGGACATCGCGTCCCCGGCCAGTTCCCAGGACTCGACGAGGTCGCCTTCGATCTCGCCCTTCGGCAGTTCGATGATCCCGGGCTTCCACTTGAAGAGGCGGCTGTAGGGGAAGGCGGCTGCTCCGCGGACAGAGTTCACCGTGGCCCCTATGTAGTCGAGGCTCGGCGGCGAAGCGGTCTGGTAGCTCTGGTAGATGCCCCCGGGCTTCGCGTCTTTGGTGGTGTCCTTGCGCTCCCCGATCAGCCCGCCGGGTGTCGGGCCTCCATCGCCGTCGTCCCCGCCGCCGCAGCCGACGAGGGCGGCGGCCCCCGCGGCCATGCCTGCCATGCCCGCGGCAGCGAGGGCCCTCCGGCGGCTCAGGAGGCGGTCCCAGTACCCTTTGCTCTCAGTCACCCGTCCGCTCCCTTCTCCTGGCCTCCTGGAGGACAGGACAAATCGCGTGGCCAGCGCGGCCGATCTGATTCAAGATTGTATACCGAATGTCAATACCGGATGCCACTTCTCGGGAGGGCAGTGACCGTATCGAAAAGGACAAGAGGCCCTACCCGGCGGCTTACGAGCGACCTTTACTGAGACGGCGTGCCGAATATACTGTCGCCAATGCAAGACCTGGGACCGGCTGTCTAGCTGCCGGTAACTCTCGCGCGAGTGCGCGGCGGAAGCGAGGTCCGAGGGTGCGCCTTCTGGTGGCGAACAGGGGCGAGATTGCGGTGCGCATCCTGCGCGCCGCGGCCGAGCTTGGCGTCGAGACCGTCGCCGTTTACTCGGAGGACGACGCCCAGAGCCTGCATGTCCGGCGCGCCGACGCGGCCCAGGCACTGCGCGGCAGAGGTGTGCGAGCCTATCTGGACATCGAACAGATCATCGCGGCCGCGCTGGCGCACGGCTGCGACGCAGTTCATCCCGGGTACGGCTTCCTGAGCGAGCAGGCGGAGTTTGCCCGCGCCTGCGAAGATGCCGGCCTGAAGTTCGTGGGCCCTACCGCCGAGACCCTGGAGATATTCGGAGACAAGACGCGGGCGCGGGACCTGGCGAGGGAGTGCTCTGTCCCCGTCCTTGGCGGCACGGGGCCCATCGATGCCGTCCAGGCGCGCGCTTTCCTGGAATCGTTCGGCCAGGGGGGCAGCATGGTGATCAAGGCCGTCGCCGGTGGCGGCGGCCGTGGCATGCGCGTCGTGCGCTCCCTGGAAGAAGTCGACGCGGCCTGGGAGCGCTGCCGCTCCGAGGCAGAGGCAGCTTTCGGCAACGGGGCGGTCTATGCAGAAGAGCTCATGCCGAAGGCCCGCCACGTCGAGGTGCAGGTGATCGGCGACGGCCGAGGCGCCGTCGCTCACCTCTGGGAGCGGGAGTGCAGCCTGCAGCGCAGGCACCAGAAGGTGATCGAGATCGCGCCCTCTCCCGGCCTGGCGGAGGAGGTACGGGCGCGGCTTCTGGAGGACGCCGTGCGCATGGCGCAGAAGGTCTCCTACCGCAGCGCCGGGACGTTCGAGTTCCTGGTAGATGCCGCCGGCGGAGCGCGCTACGCCTTCATCGAAGCGAACGCCCGCCTTCAGGTAGAGCACACCGTGACCGAGGAAGTGCTCGGCGTTGACATCGTGAAGGCGCAGCTGCGCCTTGCCATGGGGGCCTCGCTCGCGGAAGTGGGCCTCCGGCAGGACCAGGTGCCGGCGCCGCGCGGGTTCGCGGTTCAGGCGCGCGTGAACATGGAGACCATCGACCGCGATGGCTCGGTTCGTCCCTCAGCCGGCGTGATCGCCGGGTTCGAGCCGCCCGGCGGCCCGGCCGTGCGCGTCGACACGATGGGTTACACCGGCTATCGCGTCCCGCCGGCCTTCGACTCCCTTCTGGCGAAGGTCGTCGGCTATTCGGCCGCAGGCTTCGAGGACGCGGTCGCGGTCACTTCCAGGGCGCTACGGGAGTTCGGCGTGGCGGGCGTGAGGACGAACATCGGCTTCCTGCTAAACGTGCTGCGCCATCCTGACTTCGTCGCCGGACGCCTCTACACGGACTTCATCGAGGACCATCTGGCCGAACTCGTGGAAACAGCGGAGGAGGAGGAACGCCGTCTGAAGCCAGCCGAAGGGATCCGGGTTGGCGCGAAGGTCGACGCGATCGACCCGCTTGCGGTGCTGAACTACGGCAAGACGGGCGGCGCCGAGGCGCCTACGGCCGCGGCAGTGCCGGAGCCGCTGCTCTTCGACGTCCCCGTGCCGGAGGGCATGGTGGCCGTGCGGGCGCCTGTTCAGGCGACGATCGTGAGCATAGATGTGCGTGAAGGCGACCTGGTGCGTGCGGGCGAGCAATTACTCGTGCTGAACGCGATGAAAATGGAGCACGTGCTGCGCGCGCCTGTGGGCGGCATTGTCCACCAGCTGCTGGGCGCCGTGGGAGACAGCGTCGCCGAGGGCGCCCCCCTCCTCTTCATGGAGGAGCAAGAGGTTGGCGAAGCGCTATCTGCCGAGCCGACCGAGGCCGACCTCGACCGCATCCGGCCGGACCTCGCCGAGGTCGAGCGCCGGCGGGCCCTGACGACCGACGAGGCGCGCGCCGAGGCCGTCGCCGAGCACCATGCCCGCGCCCGGCGGACGGCGAGAGAGAACATCGCCGACCTTGTCGACCCCGGCTCGTTCCTGCAGTACGGGTCGCTGGTCGTGCCTCAGGGCCTTCAGGGGACCGTCGACGAACTGCTGCAGTATGCCCCGTCCGACGGCATGGTCATGGGCCTGGCTCAGGTCAACCGCGACCTCTTCGGCCCTGAGAAGTCGCGCTGTGTCGTCATGTCCTACGACTACACGGTGCTGGCCGGGACCCAGGGCGGCATGAACCACCGCATGATCGACCGCATGTTCGAGACGGCGGCGAAGCTCAAGACCCCGGTCATCCTCTTCGCGGAGGGCGGCGGCGGCAGGGCCGGTGGCGGGTCCCGCGGCGGTCCCACGGGCGGCCGGCCGGAAAACGCGCCGGGACAGATCAGCGGTGGCGGCGGGCTGGGAGTGCCCTCCTGGAAGAAATTGAGCGACCTCAGCGCGCTCGTGCCGCTGGTCGGCATCGTGTCCGGGCGCTGCTTCGCCGGGAACGCGGCGCTCCTCGGGATTTGTGACGTCATCATCGCCACGCCAGACGCCACGATTGGCATGGGCGGGCCGGCGATGATCGAAGGCGGCGGACTTGGCGTCTACCGGCCGGAGGAGGTCGGCCCGGTATCCGTCCAGGTCCCCAACGGCGTGATCGACATTCTCGCGCAGGACGAGGCCGAGGCCGTGCGGGTGGCGAAGAAGTACCTCTCGTACTTCCAGGGGCGTGTCGGCACCTGGGAGGCGGCCGACCAGCGCAAGCTGCGCAACATCATCCCGGAGAACCGCCTGCGCGTGTATGACGTGCGCCAGGTCATCGAGACGCTGGCGGACAAGGAGTCGGTGCTGGAGCTCCGCCGCGACTTCGGAAGAGCGATGATCACGGCCCTGGTCCGCATCGAGGGGCGGCCACTGGGGGTGGTGGCGAACAACCCGCTGTTCAACTCCGGCGCGATCGACAGCCCGGCGGCGGACAAGGCGGCGCGCTTCCTCCAACTCTGCGACGCCTTCGACCTGCCCGTGCTCATGCTCTGTGACACGCCCGGGATCATGGTCGGGCCGGAGGCGGAGAAGACGGCCCTGGTGCGCCACGCCAACCGGATGTTCGTCGTCGGCTCGACGATCTCGGTGCCGGTCTTCACCATCGTGCTGCGCAAGGCCTACGGGCTCGGGGCGCAGACGATGGGCGGCGGCAATCACCGCATCCCCGTATTCACCCTCGCCTGGCCCACGGGCGAGTTCGGCGGCATGGGCCTCGAGGGCCAGGTCAAGCTCGGACGCCGGCGCGAGCTGGAGGCCATAGACGACCCGGTCGAGCGGCGCGAACGCTTCGAGCGCTACGTGGAGCAGGCGTACGCCCGCGGCAAGGCGATCAACGCGGGCCACGTCTTCGAGGTCGACGACGTCATCGACCCCGCGGACTCGCGGCGATGGCTCAGCGCGGGCCTGGAGTCGCTGCCTCCCCCACCGCCGCGCGTAGGCAAAAAGCGTCCCTGCATAGACGCCTGGTAGCGGCGGGCTGCTCCACCAGCGCCACGATGGCGCGCTGGCGCGGTGCCGGTTGACCTCGGGTGTCGAGACCGTATACTGGTACGACATTCCGCTAAGGCGGGTTTGCCCCAGATTCGCGCAAGCGCGACCTTCCCCGGCTCGCTCCTTGCCGGTGAAGCAGGGGAGGCCTGGTATACGCTCCCACTCCAGGCCTCCCCCCTTCGGGCTAGACAACTTGCCGTCTTGGTGTTTGAATTCGCGCAACGCGAATCGTCCTCCTGACTGGAAGGGCGTCTCGCGATTCTACGCCACCGGCAGGAGCGATCGATGCTGTCGTGGCAAAGGAGCGGTGACCCGTAAATCAAACACCCTGTCCGGTTGGAAGACTGTAGTCCAGGCCCGGTCCCGGGCGATGAAGAGAGGAGCGAATCCGTGGCGGTTATGGGCTATTGGGAGAGAGTCAGGGCAGCGCGGCTGAGCAGGCGCCGAGCCCTTGGGGGTTCTGTGGCGCTCGGCGCGGGGGCTGCCGCCCTCAGCCTCGTGGGCTGCGGAGGCGGCGACGACAGCGGTGGAGGCGGCGAAAAAGATCCGAGTGGCCTGCTTTCGTTCCCGAAGGACACTACGGCTCAGGCCAAACCAGGCGGCATCTTCAAGGACGTCCTTACCGCTGACACGACCACCATGGACCCGATCGCTTCGACGTCCTTCACGGCGAAGGCCTACGTCGCAGCGTTCACGTACCCCCAGCTGGTGAAGTTCAAGGTCGCCAAGTATCCCGACCGCGCCGATGGCACGGTTGAGGGTGATGCGATGGAGTCGATCGAGATCAGCGGCGACAAGCTGCAGATCACGATGAAGCTCCGGCCTGGTATGAAGTGGGACCCGCGCGCCCCGACGAACGGACGTGAAGTCGACATTCAGGACGTGGTCGCCAGCCTCGAGCGCTACAGGGATATCAACCCGTTCCGCGGCGACATCTTCTACGACGCCGGCACGGCCCCTTCTTCACCGGTGGAGACGATCCAGGCACCCGACTCGCGGACGCTGGTGCTCAAGCTCAAGCTCCCCGACGCGTCCCTCTTGCCGAACCTGGCGAACTACGCCACGGCATACGTTTTGCCCAAGGAGGCCTTCAGTGGCGGCTTCGACCCCAAGGGCGAAGTGCGCGGCTACGGCCCCTGGCTTCTCGAGGACTATCGGCCATCGCAGCACTTCATCTGGCGCAAGAACCCGGACTATTACGTGAAGGGCCGCCCGTTCTCGGACAAGATCGAACGCCCCATTGTCACCGAGTACGCGCAGCGGCTGGCGCAGTTCCGGGCCGGCAACATCTGGACGAGTGTCGTCGTCCAGGAAGACGTCTTCACGACCAAGCGTGACCTCCCGCAGACCGAACTACGCCAGGGCGAGACGCATGCTTCCGGCGCAACGAGCATTGGTTTTGGCTACGCCGGCAACTCTCCGTGGAAGGACCAGCGCCTGCGGCAGGCCCTCAACTACCTCCTCGACCGCGAGACGCTCGCGGATGTCCTTGGCAACCGCGAGCAGTTCCGCAAGGAGGGTGTGGACGCCGAGACCAGGATGCACTCGATTGTGGGCGCCGCATGGGACGGCTACTGGGTAGACCCGACGGACGAGAAGAAGTTCGGGCCGAATGCGAAGTTCTTCAAGTACAACGTGGCTGAGGCGAAGAAACTCATGAGCGCCGCCGGCTTCCCGAACGGCGTGGAGTCGACCTTCTACTACAACGGCTCCACGAACTACGGGGCCGCCTACACTCGCCTGGCCGAAACGCTAATCGGCATGTTCAACGAGGGCGGCATGAGGCTAAAACAGGGCCCGACGGAGTACCAGAACGACTGGCTGCCCAACTACCACTTCGCCTACACCAACTCCTACCACCCCGCGGGCCAGACCAGGAACTTCGACGGCCTTGCCCTGAGGGCGCCTACCTTCTACGCGACGGTCACCCAGACCTTGTTCACGAACCAGCACAAGGATGGCAGCCGCTTCGAGGGCTGCACGCCGAACGGCCTGAACCCGAACAACGGCGACCCCGAGCTCAACTCGAAGATCGAACGGCTCCGGGGAGAGTTCGATATCGGCAAGGCGCACGCCATCGCCCTCGACATCGCTCAGTTCGTGGCGGAGAAGGCATATTTCATACAGGGAAGGCCGTACTCCCTCCTTGGCTTCGGCCTGACCTGGCCTGTGATCGGCAACTACGGCCTCTGGCGCACCTGGCCCACGAGCCGCATCGTGCCCGAGACCGCGTTGCACTGGTGGATCGACACTTCGAAGCCGCCGCTGGCGAGGAGCTAACGAAGCGTGTCCGGAAGAAGCAGGCCGGCGCCGTCCGGCCTGCTTCTTCTTGCTTGACCCCCGGATAACATGGCCGATTCCGTACCTGCCCCTGGGCCGCTATCCGACGTCCGCGTGCTGGACCTGGCCGGGGAGGCGGGCGTATTCGCCGGACGCCTCCTCGCGGACCTCGGCGCTGATGTCATCCGCGTGGAGCCGCCGCAAGGCTCCGCGGTGCGGCGCCGGTCGCCGTTCCTCGACGACGTCGCAGGCCTCGAGCGAAGCCTCTACCACCTGCACTTCAACGCCAACAAGCGCGGCATAACCCTCGACATCTCCCGGCCGGAAGGCATCGACCTCCTGCGCCGCCTGGCAGCCGTGTCGGATGCGGTCATCGAGACGGCCCCGCCCGGGGAGATGGACGCCCTGGGCGCAGGCTATGAAGACTTGCGAGCCGCGAACCCTGCGCTCTTGTACGTGACCATCACGCCGTTCGGCCAGCAGGGGCCGCTTCGGAACTATCGTGGCAACGACCTCGTCGGCGCTGCATCGAGCGGCCTGATGTACCTGAACGGCGAGCCCGAGGACCCGCCGAACCAGCCCGGGGCCGAGCAGGCGTATCACATGGCCTCGCTCGTCGCGGCTTCAGCGCTACTCATGGCGCTCTACGGCCGCGATCGTCGCCGGCCGCCGTCCGGGCATCGCATCGACGTGAGCCTCCAGGAGGCGGCATCGATGGCGACCTTGCAGACGGCGAGCGCGAATTACTACACGTGGTACCGGCGCGTACCGCAACGTCGCGGTCTGTCAGTCTTCGGCGGACGCCACCTCTTTCAGTGCGCGGAGGGACGCTGGGTCAGTTTCGTGATCATGCCCTACCGCTGGGACGACTTCGTGCGCTGGCTCCGCGACGAGGGCATCGAGTCCGAGGTCTGCGGCGAGGAGTGGCGCGACCCTGCCTTCCGCGCGCAGCGTCCCGGAGCTGCCACCCCGGCCATCGCCGAGCTGGCGTCGCGGCACCCGCGCGACTACCTGTTCCACGAGGGCCAGAAGCGCCTGATCAGCGTCCAGCCCGTGAACGACGTGAGCGACATCCTCGAGGACCCTCAGTTGCGCTCTCGCGATGCCTTCGTCCGGTATGAGGTCGAAGGCCGGGAGATGCTCGACAGCGGGCCGGTGCCGCGCATGAGCGCAACGCCGCTGAGCCTCTGGCGCCAGGCGCCGCGCCTGGGCGAGCACAACGAAGAGGTCTACGGCGGCCTCCTGGGACTGTCCGCGGCGCGGATCTCAGCGCTGCGCGATGGGGGCGTCATATGACCGAGGAGGCGTCGCTTCTCAAGCCCCTGGCGGGCATCCGCGTCTGCGACTTCTTCTGGCTCATCGCGGGCCCCGCGACGTCGCGCATCATGGCGGACTTCGGCGCTGAGGTCATCAAGATCGAGTCGGAGGAGCGTGAGGACCAGATCCGCAACGCGGGCGTGTGGCCCCCAAACCGGACCCAGAGCAGCCCGAACGCGGTCTTCGTCGACTGCAACACGAACAAGCTTTCGCTTACCTTGAACCTCAACCAGCCGAAGGCGATCGAGATTGCCAGGCAGCTTGTCGCGATCTCGGACGTCGTCACCAACAACTTTACGGGTGAACGGATGGACCGCTGGGGCCTGGGATACAGGGACCTGGTCCAGGTGAAGCCGGACATCGTGATGCTGAGCATGCCGGTGATGGGGACAACGGGGCCCTACCGCTCCTACGGCGCGAACGGACTCGGCGTGGTCTCCTACGGCGGCATCAACACCACGATGGGCTTCCCCGGCAGGCCGCCAAGCGGCATGGGCCCGCTGTACTCGGACTTCACGACGCCCTACTTCGCCCTGATGGCCATCATGGCCGCCCTGCGCCACCGTGACCGGACCGGCGAGGGTCAATTCATCGACCTCTCGCAGGCTCAGGCGACGGTGGCACTTCTCGGCACGAGCATCCTCGAGTACACGGCTAATGGCCGCGTCCCCGAGCGTCCCGGCAACCGCTCGCGGGACTACTGCCCGCATGGGGCGTATCCCTGCTGGGGCGAGGACCGATGGTGTGCGATCGCCGTGGGCTCGGACGCGGAATGGCGTGCACTGTGCGATGCCATCGGGCGGCCCGAACTCGCCACCGACCCTCGCTTCGCGACGCACGAGGCCCGCAAGGCCAGCGAGGACGAAGTCGACGCGATTCTCGCCGGCTGGACGCGAGGGCGAGACGCCTGGCAGGTGATGCACTATCTGCAGGACCGTGGCGTCATGGCTTCGGTGGTCGAGGACCTGGAGGACGTGGTAGTGCGCGACCCGCACATGCGCGCGCTCCACTTCGAGACGCTGTCAGATGCGGATGGCGTCGCGCAGTACATTGCGCACCGGCAGCCGGCGAAGTTCCAGGGCCGCAGTCCGGAGCTGCGCCGGCCCCCCGTACAGGGCGAACACAACGAATATGTACTGAAGGAACTCCTCGGCTACTCCGACGAAGAGTACGTACAGCTCCTGATCGACGGCGTCCTCCGCTAATGAGCAGTCCTCACTGCTGCACTGCGGTGTCGTCGCTGAGATACTGGACCCGAGGCGCGCGAGAGCAGGCACTGCCGCTCCCTGGCCTCCTGCTCCGTGGAGACCGCGAACCGGCTGAGGGGCGTCGGACGCCTGCCTGGAGCAAAGCGGCTCTGGCTGGGTGACGGTAAGCCGGCACCAACCCTTTCAACTCGCAGTCGGTCGCGGTGGTCCCGAACGTGCTCGCACGAGAGCGCGGCCGCGCTCCGTCCGGCGCCGCCCGGGAAACGCCAGTGCCCTGCCAACCGCGCTAGCCGACCGACCGGTGATGCGCTAGGTTACATGTCACCCGCGCATCGCAGGTATGGAGTGGTGGGAAAGCGCTCATCAAAGGAAAAGGCTCGTGAGCACCGTCTGCGCCTACGCGCGGAGGGTTTGAGGCGCCTTCAGATCTGGGTTCCCGACGTCAGGTCGCCGGCGTTCAAGGCCGAAGCGCGCCGACAGTCAGCACTGGCTGCTCAAAGTCCGATGGCGAAGGAGGAACCGGACTTCGTCGACGCGCTCTCGGAATTCAACGAGTGACCAGAGGCGAGATCTGGACGGTCGCCGGTGGCAGTGACTACACAGGGAAGCCACGGCGCGCGCTCGTCCTTCAGGATGACAGCTTCGACGCACGGATTCGCTGACTGTCTGCCCCTTGACGACTGACCCCACTGACCTGCCCCTCTTTCGCATCCTGGTTGAACCGAACGACTCGAACGGCCTGTCAGCCGACTCACGCGTCATAGTCGATGAGATCACGACGGTCCGAAGGACGCGGCTGACCACGCGAATAGGCCGCCTTTCGGATACCGGCCTAATGCGAGTGGGCCGCGCGGTTGTCGTGTTCCTCGGCCTGGCTCAACCGTCCCGCGCGGACGCCTAACCGACGCGCTGGGAGTCTTGACCGTCCTCGGCGTCAGTCCCAGCCGCGCCACTCCGTCTTCGCCCGCCACTCGCGCGGGCCGCGGTGGGGGCCGTCGCGCTCGGGGTCGCGGTAGCCGACATAGACGATGCCGGCGATCTCGTCCGACGGCGAGAGGCCAAACCAGGCCTTAACGTAAGGGTCGAAGGCGCCGTCGCCCGTGCGCCACTGGGCGGCGAGTCCGAGGGCGTGGGCCGCGAGGAGCATGTTTTCGATCGCCGCGGCACTGGCCTCGAGGTCTTCGACGGGCAGGATCCGCTCGCCGCCCTTCTCCGTGACGTCGTGCTTCACGCCGACAACGATGAGTACCGGAGAACGCAAGGGCTTTGCGCGCTCGGCGGCGGCGAGCCCCTCGACCTTCTTCTGCTCCTCACCTGCCATGCGCCTGCGCAGGGCCTCCTCCAACACGGCGCCCATCTCCTCCCGCGCACGGCCAGCCACCACGAAGAAGCGCCAGGGCTGCGTCTCGTGATGGTTCGGGGCCTGGACGGCGGCGGCGAGAAGCTGCTCGATGAGTCCTCGCGGAGGCGTGTCCGGCAGGTGCTTGCCGATGCTGCGGCGGGTGTGGATGGCTTCGAGGGCGTCCATGCGTTAGTACAGGGTACAGAGTCCATGCCGTAGCGTCGCGTCAGCGCGCGCTGCTCCGCCAGCTCCCAAGCGTTGCCATGGCGCGTCGTTTCCCCGCCCCGGCACCAACGTTAGCTTCCACCGGCATGTTCGAACGCGGGAACACTCGGATGTCAGCGCCTGGGACTGGCCCTCCCGGCCCCGCCGGCCGACGTCCTGGGGATTCGGGTTCGGATGCCCGCCGCTCCCGGGCCGGCGGCCGGAGGTCCGCGCTAGGCCAGCAGCTCGAGCGGCGCGAATGACAGCAGCAGCTTCTTCACGCCCGCCTCTCCCTTGAACGCCACCACCACCTCCTGGTCCGTCCCCGAAGCAGTCGGGACGCACGACACCACGATTCCCTCGCCGAACTTCGCGTGTCGCACATGGTCCCCGGCCGAGAACGACCCCCCGTTCCCCCGCCGCCCCAGCGGCGCTGCCTCGCGCTCACGCCAGCCCGGCGGCATGTTCGACCCCACCCGCTCGCGCACCGCATCCAGCGTCCGCATCGGCCGCTGGTACGCTTGCTCGACGCCCTGGTGGGCGGCATGCACCAACTCCGGCGGCAGGTCCTTCAGGAACCGCGACGGCGGGTTGTGGCCGCCCTGCCCCATCAGAGAGCGCCTGAAAGCCCGGAGCAGGTACAACCTGTCCTTGGCCCGGGTCACGCCGACGTACGCCAGCCGCCGCTCCTCCTCCATCTGCGCCGGGTCATCGAAGCTGCGTATGTGGGGCAGGATGCCCTCCTCCATCCCCGTGATCATCACAACCGGGAACTCCAGCCCCTTGGCGGCGTGGAGCGTGATCAGCGTCACGGCGTCGACCTTGTCGTCGTACTCGTCCTGGTCGGACATCAGCGCCACGTCCTCCAGGAAGCGCATCAGCGCGTGCTCCGGCTCCAGCTCGTCGAACTGGGCCGCGACGTTCACCAGCTCCTGGACGTTCTCCCAGCGCTCCTCCGCGTCGCCTTCGAAGGCCGCGTACAGGTACTCGCGGTAATGGGTCTTCGCCAGCACGTGCTGCACCAGGCGCGACAGCGTCAGCACCGGCGCCTCGGTGATGATCTGCGCCATGAGGTCGACGAAGCCGACGAGCGCCGTCCGCGCCGTCTGGGCGAATGGCCCCTGCTGTCCGCCCTCGAGGGGCGAGGCCGCCATCGTCTGCAGCGCCGCGTATACAGGCACCTCAAGCTGCCGCGCCCAGTTCTCCAGCTCGTCGAGGGTCTTGGCGCCGATGCGGCGCGGCGGCACGTTGATCACCCGGTTCAGGCTGATCGAGTCATAAGGGTTCAGGACCAGGCGCAAGTAAGCGAGGACATCCTTGACCTCCTTGCGCTCGTAAAAGCGCGTGCCTCCGACCAGACGGTAGGGGATGCGTTCTGCTACCAGCCGCTCCTCCAGCGCGCGGGATTGCGCGTTTGTCCGGTACAACACGGCGATGTCCTGCCGGCGCACGCTCTGTCGCGTCAGGCGCTTGATCTCGGAGGCCACGAAGGCGGCCTCTTCTTCTTCGTTGTACGCCTCGTACACCACAATGGGGTCGCCGCGGCCCCTGTCGGTCCAGAGGTTCTTCTCCTTGCGCTGTTTGTTCGCGGCGATGATGCGCAGCGCGCCGTCGAGGATCGTCTGCGTGGAGCGGTAGTTCTGCTCCAGGCGCACGACCTTCGCCCGCGGGTAGTCGTGCTCGAAGTTGAGGATGTTGCGGATGTCGGCCGAGCGCCAGGAGTAGATCGACTGGTCGGGGTCACCGACGACGCAGATGTTCGCCTCGGGAGGCGGCGCGATGAGCTTGGCGAGGGCATACTGGGCGACATTCGTGTCCTGGAATTCGTCGATCAGGACGTGGCGGTAGCGCTCGCGGTAGCGCTCGCGGATGTCGGGGCACTCCCGGAACAGCTCCACCGCCTTCGCGAGGATGTCGTCGAAGTCCAGGCCATGGTTCTCATCGAGCAACGCCTGGTACCGGGACCACACCCGCGCCACGATCTCCTCGTTGTAGTCCTTGACCGCCCGCGCGAACGACTGCGGCGTCCCGAGCTCGCTCTTGGAGCGCGAGATCGCGGAGAGGATTGCCCGCGGCGCGTACTGCCGCGGGTCCAGGTGGTACTCCGACAGCACCTTCTTCACCAGCGCCACCTGGTCGGCGTCATCGAAGATCGCGAAGCCGCGCGGCACGCCGATGGCCTCGCCGTCGATGCGGAGCCAGCGCGCGCAGACAGCGTGGAAGGTGCCGAGCGTCAGGCCGCCGCCGATGCCGCCGAGGAGCTTTTCGACCCGGTCCCGCAACTCGCGCGCGGCCTTGTTCGTGAAGGTCACGGCGACAACTTCATAGGGGCGGGCCGCCCCCTCGGTGATCAGGTGCGCGATGCGGTGGGCGATAACCCGCGTCTTGCCGCTCCCGGGACCGGCGAGGATCAGCAAGGGCCCGGAGGTCGTCGTCACGGCATCGTGCTGGGCTGGGTTCAGGCCTTCGAGGATGGACATCGCGGGCTTTCGGTTAACAGCATCCGGCCGCGGCGGCAGCGCGCTGCCCGCGGTCGCGAGTAAGAGGTCGTGGGGGCATTAGCACGGGCATTCTAGCATGGGCCCGGCCAACGGCTGGCCTGCCCCGAGCCCGCCGGAGCGTCGTCTCGCATCACTGTAAAGAGGGCCGGATTCTTGATACATTCATGCCGCCTGCCCCGCCTTCCAACACACTGATGCAAGAAGAGGTCACGTCATGCCCTACGAGACCATAACCAAGCCCTCCCTGGACGAGTTCAGGGTCAAACCCAACCTCTACGACTACGAGGCCCAGCGCGCCGCCTTCAAATGGGAGGACGTTGCGAAGGAACTGGACGGCCTGCCCGGCGGCGGCCTGAACATCGCCTATGAAGCGCTTGACCGGCATGTCGCGAAGGGCAAGGGCAACAAGACGGCCATCCTCTGGGAAGGCAAGAACGGCGAGCAGGAGAGCTTCACCTACGAAGACATGGCCCGCATGTCCAACAAGTGGGCGAACGTCCTCCGCAATCTCGGCATCAAGAAAGGCGACCGGGTCTTCGTCTTTCTGGACCGCATTCCGGAGCTGTACGCCGCCGTCTTCGGCACTCTGAAGGCCGGATGCATCATCGGGCCGCTGTTTTCGGCCTTCGGTCCGGACGCCGTCCGCGACCGCCTCGAGAACTCGGAGGCTGTCGCATTTCTCACGAGCCCTCACCTCTGGGACCGGGTGAAGGAGATCCGGCCCCAGTTGCCGGCCCTGAAGCACGTGATCCACGTCCAGCACGGGAGGCGCACGGCTCCCAGCGAGGGCATCCTCTCTTTCGACGACCTGATGGACCAGGCTTCGGACCAGTTCGAGATCGAGCGCACGTACCTCGAAGACCCGGCGATCATGCACTACACCTCTGGCACCACGGGTAAGCCGAAGGGGGCCCTGCACGTGCACCAGGCCGTCTGGGGTCACTACGCCACCGGCAAGTACGTCCTGGACCTGCACGAAGACGACATCTACTGGTGCACGGCCGACCCCGGCTGGGTGACCGGCACGTCTTACGGCATGTTCGCTCCCTTCACCAACGGCGTGACCTCCGTGATCTATGAAGGCGGCTTCGCGGCCAGCAAGTGGTACGAGATCATCCAGAAGTACAGGGTCAGCGTCTGGTACACCGCGCCCACGGCCATTCGGCTCCTGATGAAGGCCGGCGAGCGCATCGCCGAGCGCTACGACTTTTCCAGCCTCCGCTACACGATGTCCGTTGGCGAGCCCCTGAACCCCGAGGCCGTGATCTGGGGGCAGAAGGTCATCGGCCTGCCCTTCCACGACAACTGGTGGCAGACCGAGACCGGCTCGATCATGATCGCGAACTACCCGATCATGCCCATTCGCCCCGGGTCCATGGGCCGTCCCATGCTCGGGATCACGCCGGGCGTCATCGACGAAAACGGCAACGAGGTGCCGCCCGGCCAGGAGGGCGACCTCGCGCTCCGCCCCGGCTGGCCCTCCATGTTCCGCGCCTACTGGAAGGACGAGGAGCGCTACAACAGCCGCTTCCGGAACGGCTGGTACATCACAGGTGACCGCGCCCGGCGCGACCCCGAGGGCTATTTCTGGTTCATCGGCCGCGCCGACGACGTGATCAACACCGCCGGCCACCTCGTCGGCCCCTTCGAGGTCGAGAGCGCCCTCATCGAGCACCCGGCCGTCGCCGAGGCCGGCGTCATAGGCAAGCCCGACCCGGTAGCGATGGAGATCGTGAAGGCGTTCGTGGCGCTGAAGGACGGCT
>DATLYJ010000154.1 GCA_035574915.1 Dehalococcoidia bacterium
CGATTGGATGGTGTCGCCTCCGGCCGCATCAGGCATACTTGAGAAAGCGAGACTGGGGTTTGGAGGCCCGAGATGACGACTAACACCAACGGCAGCCGCGAGACCGGCACCTTCACCGCCAAGGCCGGCCTGGCCAGGATGCTCAAGGGCGGCGTGATCATGGACGTCGTCACGCCCGAGCACGCCAAGATCGCCGAAGAAGCCGGCGCCTGCGCCGTCATGGCCCTGGAGCGCGTCCCGGCCGACATCCGCGCCGCCGGCGGCGTCGCCCGCATGTCCGACCCCGAGGTCATCCTGCGCATCATGGACGCCGTCTCCATCCCCGTGATGGCGAAGTGCCGCATCGGCCACTTCGTCGAGGCCCAGGTCCTCGAAGCCCTCGGCGTCGACTACATCGACGAGTCCGAAGTGCTGACCCCGGCGGACGAAACCCACCACGTCGACAAGCACCAGTTCAAGGTGCCCTTCGTCTGCGGCTGCCGCGACCTCGGCGAGGCCCTGCGCCGCATCAGCGAAGGCGCCGCCATGATCCGCACCAAGGGCGAGGCCGGCACCGGCAACGTCGTCGAAGCCGTCCGCCACATGCGCCAGGTGATGGACGACATCCGCCGCATCCAGAACATGCCCGACGACGAGCTCTACGCCGAAGCCAAGCGCCTGGGCGCGCCCGTGGAGCTAGTGAAGGAAGTCAAGGCGCAGGGGCGCCTGCCAGTCGTCATGTTCACTGCCGGCGGCATCGCCACGCCCGCCGACGCCGCCCTCATGATGCAACTGGGCGCTGACGGCGTCTTCGTCGGCTCCGGCATCTTCAAGTCCGAGAACCCGGAGGTCCGCGCCAAGGCCATCGTCAAGGCGACTACACACTTCCGCGACGCCAAGATCATCGCGGAGGTGTCGCGCGGCCTGGGCGAGGCCATGCGCGGCCTCGAGATCGGCGCCATCCCGGCGGAACAGCTGCTCGCGACGCGCGGCTGGTAGGTCAGCAGGTCAGCGCATCAGCGCTTCAGCCCGTCAGGCCAATCAGGCGCCTGCTAACTGCCAGCTGCTTAACCCTGACCTGCTGAAGCGCTGACCTGCCGACCTGGTAAGTGCTGACCTGCTGAAATGCTGAAATGCTGACCTGCTGACCTGCTCCCCGATCACCTCCCCTCAAACCGCGGCCGCCTCTTCTCCTGAAAGGCCCTGCGGCCCTCCTCCCGGTCGGCAGTCTGGTTCGCGAACGTCTGCGCCACCGCCTGATAGTCGAACGTCGCATCGAGGTCCCGCCACCAGCCCTTGTAAATCGCTGCCTTCGTAAGCCCAATCGCGCGCGTCGGGCCGGCAGCTAGAGCGCGCGCTAACTCCAGCGAAGCTGACTCGAGTTCGGCGTCCGCCACCACCCGGTTCACCAGGCCCAGGCGTTCTGCCCGCTCGGCGCCGATGCTCTCGCCCGTGAACGCCATCTCGAGCGCGATGCCGAGCGGCACGGCGTAGTGCGTCTGGTTCACGCCCGTCGCCATGCCCCACTTCACGAAAGGCAGCGCCATGTCCAGCGTGTCCGAAGCGATGCGGATGTCCGTCCCCATCGCCAGGTTGAAGCCGGCGCCGTGGGCGTGGCCCCGTATGGCGCCGACCACCGGCTTGGGCAGGCGCCGCATCGTGTTCACCACCACCGTCCAGCGGTACGGCGCGAAGACGTAGTCCTTCACGGCGTCCGGCCCGCGGGCGCGCGGATAGCCCTCGCTCTCCATGCCGCTGAGGTCGTCCCCGGAGCAGAAGGAGCGCCCCGCGCCCGTAAGGACGACCGCCCGCACACCCTCGTCCTCCTCCAGCCGCCGCAGGGCGTCCACGAGCTCGTAGCCCATGCGCACGTTGACCGCGTTGAGCTTTTCGGGGCGGTTCAGGGTGATGCGGCCGACGCCGCCGTCGAGGGTCTCCAGGAAAATAGTCTCGTATGGTTCCATGGCCAGCGCTCCTCCTGCTACGGCGCGCAGTCTACCGCGGCGGCGAAAGCCACTGACACCCCTGCGGCCCGTCATTGCGAGGGCGTCAGCCCGAAGCAACCATCGACATCTGGACTGCTCCGAGGCCCTTTGCTGGCGATGGCGCCGCCAGAGCTTGCTTCGCCCTATCGGGCTCGCAATGACGCCTGCGCCCCCGTCATTGCGGCGTCAGCCTCAAGCAACCCCGGCGTCAGCACCCGTCCGAGGGCCCGCTGCACGCGATGGCGCCGCCAAAGCTTGCTTCGCCCTATCGGGCTCGCAATGACGGCTGCGGCCCGTCATTGCGAGGGCGCCAGCCCGAAGCAACCCTTGGCGCTGCTCCGTGCCGGCAAGGAGCAGACATTTTAGAACACCTGTGCTAGAATAGCCCTGCTCCGACCCCGCCCGGAGCAATAGGGGCAGGTGCTCTTGCGGGTTGCCTTCGTTTTCATCCCCCGCTTCGCCCCCGCCGTCGAAGCGCTGCGCCACCCCTCCCTGGCCGGGGCACCGCTGCTGGTGGGGGAAGGCGAGCAACCGAAACGGGTCGCCGACTGCTCGGTCGAGGCCTCGCTGGCCGGTGTGCGGCCGGGCATGCGCCTGCGCGAGGCGCTCAGCCTCTGCCCCGGCGCCGTCGTCCTCGTCCCGGACGCCGTACTCTATGCCGCCACCTGGGAGAAGGCGCTGGCGGCGCTCGACGAGATATCGCCCGAGGTCGAGGACGCCGGCCACGGCCGCGCCTACCTCAACGCCGGCGGCCTCGCCGGGCACTATCGCGACGAACGCGGACTGGCGGACCGCATCCAGGACGCGGTGCGCGCAGCCTCCGGACTCAGGGCTGCCGTCGGCATTGCCGGCAGCAAGTTCTCCGCCTACGCCGCCGCCACAGTCGCGCACGAGCGCGGCGAGCCCGTGGTCGTCGACGACGACGCCGCCGCCGGGTTCCTGGCGCCGCTGCCGGCCTCCCTGCTCGACGTCAACCGGGAGTTAATAGACCGCCTGCGCATCTTCGGCCTCGACACCATCGGCGAAGTCGCGCGCATTACCCTGCCGCAGCTCCAGGCGCAGTTCGGGCCCGAGGGACGGCGGCTGTGGAAGCTCGCGAACGGCCTCGACGATGACCCCCTGCGGCCGCGGCCGCGAGCGGAATCAGTGCAGGCCAGCCTCTCGTTCGAGGCGCCGGTCGGCGGCATCGACATTCTCGTGGCGGCGGGCAAGCAGTTGCTCTCGCGCCTGCGGTTGCCGCTGCGCGGCCGCGCCGTGCGCCAGATGACCCTGCAGGCGGAGCTGGCCTCCGGGCGCGGCTGGGAGCGCCAGGTGGTCCTGCGCGAGGCGGTGAGCGACAACGACCGCCTCTCCTTCGTCCTGCGCTCGACCCTGCAGAACGCGCCACCGCCGAACGCGGTGCGCAGCCTCACGCTGCGCCTCTCGAAGCTGGCCGGCGAGACGGGTAAGCAGATGTACATGGGAGAAAGGGGGCGGCTCGAGCACCAGTTGCAGGAGGCGATCAGGCAGCTCAAGGCGCGCTACGGCGCCTCGCCGATCTACCGCTGCGTGGACGTGGAACCATGGTCCGTAATACCGGAAGAACGCCAGATACTCATCGAGTCCGACGTCTGAAGGCGCCGCGGCCCATCGAGGTGGAGGCGGACGCTGAGGGCGTGCCGCGGCGCCTGCGCCAGGCTTCGCCCGGGGCCGAAAAAAGCGAAACCGCCAGACAAATTCCCGCCGCGGCTGGCAAGGGCAGGCAGGTACCGCGCCCTCCATCCCCGCTTCCTCCGCACCGCCCATCCCGGAAAGACAACGCCTGGCAGGAGGTCACCCTCCTGCGCCGGCCCTGGCGCATCGACCAGCACTGGTGGCGCGACGCGGTCAGCCGCATGTACTTCCGCGTAGCCCCGGAGGGCGGCCCGCCGATCACCATCTACCAAGACCTCATTACCGGCGAGTGGTACCGCCAGGAGTACTGATGGACGCGCGCCACCCCCTCCACGCCGGCTACATGATGGGCTGGGGCCATTACGGCCATCACGGCGGCCGGCCGACGCCCGATCTCCCCCGGCCCGAAGCTCGCGCCGAGTCGAGGTACGTCGAGCTGCACTGCCACAGCGCCTTCTCCCTGCACGAGGGCACCTCGCTGCCCGCGGAGCTGGTCGACAGGGCGAAGGCGCTCGGTTATCGCGCCCTCGCCCTCACCGACCACGACAGCCTCGCCGGAGCGATGCAGTTCGCCCAGCAGGCGAAGCTGCAAGGGGTCCAGGCGGTCATCGGCGCCGAGGTCACCCTCGAAGGCGGCGCCCACCTCACGCTGCTCGCGGAGACGCCGCGCGGCTACGCCAACATCTCGCGCCTGATCAGCCGCGCCAACCTGAACTCGCCCCGCGGCCAGCCTCGCGTCCGCTTCGAATGGCTGCCGGAGCACGCCGAGGGCGTGATCGCGCTCTCGGGCTGCCGCAAGGGAGAAGTGGCGGCGCTCGCGGAACGGGGCGAGGTCGCGACAGCCCGCCAGAAGGTGGCGCTTTACCGCGACATCTTCGGCCGCGACGGCTTCTTCATCGAGCTGCAGCGCAACCTGGCCTACGAGGACGAGGCCCGCAACGAAGCCCTGGCGGGCCTCGCCCGCGAGTCCCGGCTGGGCATCGTCGCCACCAACAACGTCCACTACGACGTGCGCGAGCGTCACAGGGTGCACGACGTGCTGATCGCGGTCAGAGAGCACAAGACCCTCGAGGACGCGCGCCCTTACCTGCGTCCGAATTCGGAGTTCTACCTGAAGCCGCCGGCGGAGATGGAGCGCCTCTTCGCCGACCTCCCCGAAGCGATCGAGAACGCCGCCGCCATCGCCGCCCGCTGCCGCTCCTTCGACCTCACGCGCGACCTCACCTACGAGTTCCCCGATTACGGATCCGGGGATGGCAAGACGCCGGACGACCTCCTGCGCGAGGTCTGCTACGAGCAGGCCCTGGCGCATTACCGCCCGCCGCTCTCGGACGAGGTCACGCAGCGGCTGGAGAAGGAACTGGAGCTGATCCGGAAGAGCCATCGCGCCGGCTTCTTCCTGCGCCTCTGGGACATCCTGCGCTACGCCCACGAGCGCAACCTGGCCGTGCGCGGCCGCGGCTCCTCCGTCGGCTCGCTGGTCTGCTTCCTCCTCGGCCTCTCCGGCATCGACCCGATCAAGTACAACCTCGCCGTCGAGCGCTTCCTCACCGAAGAGCGCCTCGACTCGGACGTGCCGGACATCGACCTCGACTTCGGCCGCGAGGCGCGGGCAGAGATGTTCCGCCACGTATTCGAGGAGTACGGCACCGAGCGCGCGGCCATGGTCTGCAACTTCATCGAGTACCGCTACCCGAGCGCCATCCGCGACGCCGGCAAGGCCCTCGGGCTTCCGGAGGGCGAGGTCGACAAGGTCGCGAAGATGATGCGCGGCCGCTTCGCCGGCAAGTTCGAGGACGAACTGGCGTCCCTGCCAGAGTTCGCCTCGCGCGCGGGCTCCCAGATCTGGCGCGACCTGGTATCGATCGTGCGTGAACTGCTCGGCCTGCCGCGGCACCTCAGCCAGCACTCGGGCGGCATCATCATCTCGACGACACGCATCGACGAGCAGGTGCCAGTCGAAGCGGCGGCCATGGAGGGCCGCTACATCTGTCAGTGGGACAAGGACTCGGTCGCCGACGCCGGCTTCATCAAGCTTGACCTCCTCGGCTACCCCAGCCTGGACCAGCTCGAGCGCGGCCTGCGCTACATCCGCGAGCGCTACGGCCGCGTCATCCACCAGAAAGACATCCGCCTGGACGACCCCGAGGTCTACCGGATGATCCAGGAGGCGGACGTCCTGGGCATCGTCCAGATCCAGTCGCGGGCGCAGATCCAGGTGCTGCTGCGCATCAAGGTCGCCCGCATCGAGGACCTGATCGTGCAGGTCGCACTGATCCGCCCCGGGCCGATCCAGGGCGGCGCCGTGCACCCTTACATCGCCCGTTGTCTGGGCCAGGAGCCGGTCACCTACGACCACCCCTCGCTCGAGCCGGTGCTTTCGGAGACGAAGGGCGTATTCGTCTTCCAGGAACAGGTGATCCAGGCCGCGATGCGCGTCGCCGGCTTCAGCAGCGGCAAGGCAGAGGACCTGCGCCGGGCGATGAGCCGCAAACGCTCGCGCGAAGCGATGGAGCGCCTGCGCCAGGAGTTCATGGATGGCGCCATCGCAAACGGAGTGGCGCCGGAAACGGCGGCGACGATCTACGAGAAGATCCTCGCCTTCGCCTCCTTCGGCTTCCCGAAGTCGCACGCGGCGGCGATGGCAGTGACCGCCTATCACGTCGCCTGGCTGAAGCGCTATTACCCTTCGGAGTTCTACTGCGCCCTCCTCAACGAGCAGCCCATGGGCTTCTACAGCCCCGAGGTCATCGCCAACGACGCCCGCCGTCACCAGATCGAGATCAGGGGCGTCGACGTCAACCGCAGCGCCGTCGAGTGCACGATCGAAGACGACGACCTCGGCGATTCGCGCGGCGCGGTGCGCCTCGGCTACCGCTACGTGAAGGGGCTGGCGAAGGCGGCCTGGGAGAGGCTGGAGGAGGCCGCGAAGCAGGGGCCGTACCGCTCGCTCTGGGACTTCTGGCGGCGCACGGGGCTGGGGCGGGAAGCGATCGAGAACCTGATACGCGTCGGCGCCTTCGCCTGGACGGGCCTGCACGAGCGTGAGCTCCTGTGGCAGCTCGGCGCCTTCTATCAGCCGCTGGACGCGCAGTTGCCGCTGGACATCACGGACGCCGAAGCGGTGCCGGACTTGCGGGAGATGGACGCCGAAGAGCGCATCGTCGCCGACTTCACCCTATCCGGCATCGCCGTGCGCGGACGGTTGATGGACCTCGTGCGGCCGCACCTGCACGAGGGCATCACCACGAGCGGCCGCCTGCAGCGCCTGAAGCAAGGCGACAGAGTGACGGTGGCGGGACTGGTGGCGGTGCGGCAGGCGCCGGAGACGGCGAAGGGCTTCGTCTTCCACACCCTGGAGGACTACGAGGGGCTGGTGAACATCATCACCTCCCCGCGCCTGGTGCCGAAGTACCGGCGGCTAATCGAGCGCGCCCCGGCGCTGATCGTGCACGGCCGCATCGAGCGCGAGGAGCGCTCCGTCAACGTCATCGCCGAGCGCTTCGAAGCGCTGCCGATCACCTCCCATGCCGAGCGCCGCGTCCACAGCTTCGGCTAAGGCCCCGCCGGGACTGCCGACAAAGGGGTCATCACGACGCCACACGGAGCAAAGCACTGACGCACGAGGACGTCATTGCGAGCCCGATAGGGCGAAGCAAGCTTTGGCGGCGCCATCGCGTGCAGCGGCCTCGGACGGGTGCTGACGCCAGGGATTGCTTCGGGCTCGCGCCCTCGCAATGACGGGGGCGCACGAGGGCGTCATTGCGAGCCCGATAGGGCGAACCAAGCTTTGGCGGCCCCTTCGCGTGCAGCGGCCCCTCGGACGGGTGCTGACGCCAGGGGTTGCTCCGGGCTGGCGCCCTCGCCATGACGGGGGCGCACGAGGACGTCATTGCGAGCCCGATAGGGCGAAGCAAGCTTTGGCGGCCCCATCGCGTGCAGCGGCCCCTCGGACGGGTGCTGACGCCAGGGGTTGCTTCGGGCTGGCGCCCTCGCAATGACGGGTCGCACGGCGTCATTGCGAGCCCGATAGGGCGAAGCAAGCTTTGGCGGCCCCATCGCGCACTTCAGGCTCGCGTCTCGCATGACGCTCCCGGGGCCTTCGCCGGTACCCTTGTCCTCCTAACCGCTGCCCGGGCCTATCACCCCGCCGCCGGCGGCATCAGGACCGTCTCCGCCGCCCGCCACATATACCAGGAGCCGACGGACCGGTACGGTCGCCAGCGCTCCCCGATCTCCGCCGCCTGCTTTGGCGTCGGCGTAGCTTCGAGGCCATACGCGGCCCGCATGCCATTGCGGACGCCCAGGTCGCCCACCGGCAGGATGTCCGGGCGCGCGAGGTGGAACATCAGGAACATGTGCGCCGTCCAGACGCCGATGCCCTTCACCGCCGTCAGGCGCTCGATCACCTCTTCGTCCGAAAGCTCATCGATGCGGTCGAAGTTGAGCCGCCCCTCGACGATGTGCGTCGCCAGGTCGCGGATGTAGCCGGCCTTCTGCCTGGACACGCCGGCGGCGCGGAACTGCTCCTCCGTCGTCGCGAGAACCTCCTGCGGCGATGGCATCCGCCCCTCCGGGCCATACAGGGCGAGCCACCTGCGCATGATCGCCCGCGCCGCGTTTCCGGCCAGCTGCTGGAACAGGATCGAGGTCATCAGGCGCGCGTAAGGGTCGGGAGAGACCCTCGGCGCATAGGGCCCGTGCCGGTCGATCAGCCCGCCGACAACGGGGTCGACGCCGCGGAGGTGCGCGGCCGCATCCTCGAACGAGAACGGCGCGTTCAGGGCTTCGCCCCCACCCCGGCCAGGAGGCGCTCGTAGAACTCGTCCAGCCACTCCTGACAGGGCTTTACCAGCTGCGGCTTCGGCGCCAACGGCACCCAGTACAGGTGGAAGTCATGGGCGCCGTTTTCCAGCACCCGCCACCTGGCGGGTGCGCCGGACGGGGCGCGGAAGTGATAGAACCGGCGCTCCTGCGCCTGGTAGAGGTCAGCTTCCCGGGCCCAGCCCTCGAAGCGGGCGTACACCAGCCCGCCGGGGTCCTCCAGGTCTTCTTCGGCGTAGACAATGCGGGCAAAGCCCTGGCGCCGCTCGACTACGCCGACGTTCAGGGCACGCCCGAGCTTCCAGCGCGTCCGCTCCGCGTCCGCCGCCGGTCCCGCCAGGAGCTCGACCTCGCGGCGCAGGACACTCCACGAGCCCGTGAGGTCGTAGGTCCGCGCGCCCAGGTAAGCGGCGAGCTCCAGGTCCGGCAGGCCCGTCTCCTCGCGCACCTCGCGCCGGGCGCCTTCCTCGAAGCTCTCGCCGTCCTCCACCGTGCCCGCCGGCACTTGCACGCCGGAGCGGGAGTGCCAGAAGACAAGCAGTTCGGCGCCGGCTCCCTCGCCGCGCGTTACGAAGCAGGTGACCTTGCGTTGCGCGTCCACGAGGAGCCATCATATCGCGCCCGTGTGGCGGCCGGTGTTGACGCGCCTCACGGCGGCTAGTGGAATAGGCCCCATCGAAAGGAGGCCTGTATGTTCACCGCGCCCAATTACGACACTGGCATCAGCAAGTGGCTATGGTTCGCGGCGGTGCTCGAGCTCAGCCTGGCCGCGGTCTTCATCGTCGTCGGCGTCATCGAGCCCGAGCTGCGCTTCGGGTTCCTTTTGACCGGCGGCATCCTGGTCGCGGTAGGCGCCGGGCTCATCGCCTGGGCGCGCAGCTGGGCGAAGCGGGCGGCGCAGGTGAGCCAGCTCAAGGCCGAGGGCATTTCCGGCCAGGCGACGATCCTGAGCATGCGCCAGACCGGCGTCTACCTGAACAATCAGCCCCAGATCGAGCTCGACCTCCAGATCGAAACCTTCGGCCACGGCTCCTACCGGGCGACGACGACCGAGTACGTGCCGCTGATGCTGCTCGGCGCCCTGACCAGTGGTGCGCCGCTGCCCGTGAAGGTGGACCGCCGCGACCGCCAGAACTTCGTCATCGAATGGGAGGCCGTCGGCAGCGCCGCCGGCATGCAGGCAGTCCCGGCCCAGGCATGGCAGAAGGCCCTGGGCGATGCCGTGGCGGCTTTCGAGCGCGACAACGCCTCCTCCCAGGCAGCACGCGAGGCCGAGAAGCAGCGCATCCTGGCGACCGGCATCGAGGGCAAGGCCACGGTGCTCTCGGCCACGCCGACCGGCCAGATCGACGCCCAGGGCCGGCCCGTTTACGACTTCGTGCTGAGGATCGAAGTCCCAGGGCGGCCGCCGATGCAGGGCCCAGCCAGGGCCGGCGTCCCGCCGGAGCGCGCCGGCCAGATGGAGCCCGGCGACACCGTGCCCCTCAAGGTCGACCGCGACAACCCGGCCTCCATGGCCATCGACTGGGAGAGGGCCTGGGAACTCCGCACCTGACACAGCCCTGGACTTGCCGGCTGCGGACTCTGGCAGACTGGCAGTCAACCGCATATAATTGCAGCTACCACGAGAAGCATGAGCCAGGGGCAGCCGATCCCATGAGTTGCGAGACTGAGACCGCCGCCGCATTGCGGAACAGCGGCCAGAAGGTGACGCCACAGCGCATGCTGGTGCTCTGCGCCGTGCGCCACAGGCCCCACCACGTCACCGCTGGCGAGGTCCTCGAGGACGTGAAGCGCGCCTATCCCTACATCGACATCTCCACCGTGTACCGGACGCTGAACGCCGCCCGTGACTTGCGCCTGGTGAACGAGCTGTACCGCGCCGGCGGCGATACCGAGTACGAGTGGGTCGGTGGCGACCGCCACCACCACCTGATCTGCCGCTCCTGCGGCTCCGAGACGCGGCTGGATGACAGCTACCTGGAGAGCATCTCGATGGCGCTGCTCGCGGACCACGGCTTCGAGGCCGACCTCGACCACTTCGCCATCACCGGGCTGTGCGCGCGTTGCCGCGCGGCGGCCGAAGGCGTCTCCGCTTAGAGGCTCGACCCCGCTGGCTCGAGGGAGGTGACCGAATGGAGACGGGCTTGATGGTTCTTCTCGCTTCAGGCGTCGGTGGCGTGGGCGTCTACACTGCCGCTCTCGCGCTCGGCATCCGTCACGGGATCGACTGGGACCACATCGCCGCCATCACCGACATAACCAGCACCACGGCCGGTGTCGAGGAGGAGCATGAAACCTGGCTGATCGCCGAGCCGGGAGTGATGCTTACGGACGAGAGCCATCACGCCGTGCACGGCCCGCATGACCACGAGGACGAAGCCCATCCTGTCATCGACGGCGACGACGTGCCTCATAGTCACGGTGAGCACTACGAGCCCGCTGCGGCCCTCGCCGGTGGCGGGGGCGGCGGCGTGGCCGTGATGGCGAGGCCCGCCGCAAAGCCCGTGCTCGCGCAGCAGCGCGCTGCGCTTCTCTACGGCAGCCTGTACGCCCTCGGGCACGGCGCCGTCGTCGTCCTCCTGGGCATGGCAGCCATCCTGGCGTCCGAGTTCCTTCCCTCCTGGATCGACCCCGTGATGGAGCGCGTAGTCGGCGTCACGCTGATTTTCCTCTCCCTTTACCTCTTCTACTCGCTCTATCGCTTCTTCCGCGGCGGGGGTGAATTCCGCTTGCGCAGCCGCTGGATGCTCGTCTTTGCCGGCGTCGCGAACGCCTGGCACTGGGTCCGCTCTCGAATCGGCCCGCACGAGCACGTCCACGTGCACGCCGTGCAGACGTATGGCGCGCGCACTTCCTTCGGCATCGGCCTGATCCACGGCATCGGCGCCGAGACCGGAACCCAGGCTCTCGTGATCGCGACCGCCGTCGGCGCGACCAGTCAGCTCACGGGCGTCCTGGCCCTGCTGGCCTTCGTGCTGGGCTTGTTGATCTCGAACTCCTTCGTGACCGTCGTCTCCGCCTACGGCTTCATTTCGGCTCAGAAACGGCAGTGGATCTACGTCGCCGTCGGCTTCATCGCCGCCGTCTTCAGCCTAGTCATCGGTCTCGTCTTCCTCGGCGCCTCGACCGGCGTCCTGCCCGACCTCGACCGCTTCGTGCGCTGGATCGGCGGGCCTGCGGACTAGGGCGCCAGCTCGGCGAGGTCCGCAATCGACTTGCAGGGCCAGGCCTTTCAGCCTGGCCCTGGCCTTCCGCACAGGTGAGTCGAAGGCTGACCCTTCAGCCGGCCGCGGCCACGCGCTCAGTCGCCCGAGGGCCTTGCGAATGTTCCGGCGCCTCTCCCTTATGCTTTACCTGAGATGTACTACCCTCAGGAGCCGAAGGAGCCCTCCGGCTGCATGCAGACCCTGATCATCACGAGGGTCATCTTCGGGATGCTGGCTTTGCCCATGGCTATCATCGGCGGGGCCATGGCCGCCCTGGTGATCACCTTCTACACCTTCACGGTGAGCCCGCCCCTGGCCCTCATCCCGCTCGCCATCAGCGTCCTCGCCGTGCTCGCCTTCGCCCGCTGGGAGCAAAGGCGCATCCAGCGGGAAATCCCGAAGGACGACGAGCGCTAACGATGGACCGGGCGCCCGCCGCCGCCCTGGACGTCGCCGCGAACCTGGCAGACGTCCGCGCCCGCATCGCGCGCGCCTGTGAGCGCGCCTCGCGGGATGCCAGGGAGGTGACTTTGATCGGGGTCACGAAGTCGGTGCCACAAGCCCTGGTGCGCGCCGCCCTCGCGGCCGGCCTCAGCGACCTCGGCGAAAACTACGTGAGGGAAGGCCTGGCGCGGCGGGAGGCGCTGGGCGAAGCGGCCGCCGGCGCGCGCTGGCACCTCATCGGCCACATACAGTCGAACAAGGCCCGTGCGGCGGCCCAGGGCTTCGATATAATCCACGCCGTTGACTCCGGGGCGATCGCCCGGGCACTGGATAGCCGGGCGCGGCGGCCGCTGCCGGTGCTACTGGAAGTCAACGCCGCCGGCGAAGCCTCGAAGTTCGGCTTCGCACCGCGTGAGGTGGCCGCGGCCGTGCGCGAGATCTCGCGCCTGCCCTTGCTCGAGCTCCGCGGCCTGATGACTGTCGCGCCGGCTGCGAGCGACCCGGAGGATGTCCGGCCGGTGTTCCGGACCCTGCGCGACCTGGCCCGGGCGAACGGGCTAAGCGACTTGTCGATGGGCATGACCGGCGACTTTGAGGTCGCGGTCGAGGAGGGGGCGACAATGGTCCGAATCGGCCGGGCGATATTCGGGGAGAGGACGCGATGAGGATCGGGATAATCGGTGGCGGCGCAATGGGGGAGGCCATCCTGGCGGCCGTGCTGCGGCGGAAGCTCGCGACGCCGGAGGAAGTGGTCGTCGCCGAGCACCTGCCCGGGCGCCTGGAAGCCTTGAAGGGACGCCACGGCGTGCGCGGCACGCTTGACGCCGCCGACGCCGTCGACGCCGATTACGTGATCATCGCCGTCAAGCCGCAGGAGTTTGACAAAGCCGCCTCGGCCATCGCCGGCAAGCTGCCTCCGGCCGCGACCGTGGTGTCGATCATGGCCGGCGTCTCCGTCGCGCGCATCCGCGAGGCCCTGAAGCACAAGGCCATCGTCCGCACCGCGCCCAACACCCCTGCGCAGGTCGGCGAGGGGATGACCGTCTGGACGGCGACACCGGAGGTGGGCGAGTCGGCCCAGGCCGACGTGGCAGCGATTCTGGACTCGATGGGCCGCCAGCTTTTCGTGCCGGACGAGCGCTACGTGGACATGGCGATCGCCGTCTCGGCCAGCGGCCCCGGCTTCGTGTTGCTCCTCATCGAGGCGATGATCGACGGCGCCGTGCACATCGGCGTCCCCCGCGACCAGGCGACGGAGATGGTCCTGCAGACCTTCGCCGGCACCGCGCGCATGGCCCAGGAGACGGGACGCCATCCTGCCGACCTTAAGAACATGGTGACCTCACCTGGCGGCACGACCACCGAGGGACTGCTCGTACTTGAAGGCGCGGGCGTCCGGGCGGCCCTGATCGAGGCGATTGCCGAGGCTTACAATAAGTCAAAGGCTCTGGGAGGCTAGAAGACCGCGTGATCGGCCTGATCGTTGCCTACGTCGCTTATGTGCTCGTGCTCCTGATCTTCGCGCGCGCCATCATCTCCTGGTTCCCGAACATCGACACGCGCAACCCGCTTGTCGACTTCCTCTTTCAGGTCACCGAGCCTATCCTTGCGCCCATCCGCAGCATCATGCCGCGCACCGTCATCGACTTCTCGCCGATGATCGCCAGCTTCATCTTGATCTTCGTCGCCCAGATTGCCGCTGGCGCCTCTTAAGGTCCGCCAAGCCGGCGCCTCAACTCGCCTTCGCCCATCCCCTCGATGCGCACGCGCTTCGTCCGGGACGCGCGCCCGGACACGATGGCGATGCCCGAAGACGGGACTCCGAGCGCGCCTGCCAGAAGCCGGCGCAGGGCCTCGTTCGCCTTGCTGTCGGTGGGCGGAGCCGTCACGCGCGCCACCAGCGCTCCTTCCCGCCAGCCACCTATCTCATCAGCCCGCGCGCGGGGAGTGAGCCGGACGAGGACGTAGGCAACGTCTCCGCCTTCGCTCACTTGCCGGCCCCTCCGTCACAGCGACGAAATACTGCCGTCACAGCCTGGGCTTGAGGAGTAATCACCTTGAGGATAGTATGCGGACGCTTGCGGCTTCGCGAGCCACCGACAGCGGCAGCGGGAGCGGCTGCCCCAGCAGCCGGAGGTCCGCCCTGGCTTCGCCGAACGGCGCATCTCACCGGTCGCGCCTAACGCCATCCCGCCTGCTCGCGGACCCCACCGCGCGCGGCCTGGCGCTGATCACGCTCGGCGTCGTGCTGCTACGGCTGCCGTCTTTCTTCGAGCCCCCTTGGCATACGGACGAGGGCATCTTCGCCGCCGTGGCCCAACGTGTCCTTTCTGGCGGCCACCTCTACGCCGACGCCTGGGAGAGCAAGCCCCCTCTCTTTCTGTACCTGTACGTAGCCATCTTCAAGGTCTTCGGCGCCGGCATATTCGGCCTGCGCTTCGCCGCCACCACCTTCGCGGTCCTGACGCACCTGGCGCTGTTCTTCGTGGCGCTGCGGTTCATGTCCCATCGTCGCGCGCTGCTCGCGGCCGCCCTGTGCGGCGTCCTCATCGGCGTGCCCTTCTGGGAGGGCACCCTGGCGCTCACCGAGACCTTCACGCTCCTGCCTTCGACGGCCGGCGCGCTCCTGTTCCTGCTCTGGGACGAGCGCCGGGCCGCGCTGAGGCCCCCTCAGCGACGCCTCAGCCTGGTCCGCGAGGACGGGCTGCTGTTTGCCGCCGGGCTCTGCTTCGGCGCGGCGTTCCTCCTGCGGCAGACCTCCCTCGCAGTGCCCGCCGCGGCCGGGGCCTGGGTGCTGTTCCGCGGCGGGCCCTGGCCTCGCGCCGCCCTGCTCTGCGCCGCGGGCGGCGCCGCCGTGGTAGTGCCGGTGGTGGCGGCTTTCGAGGCCTTCGGCGACCCGCACTGGTTCTGGGACGCCAACGTCGGCTTCTTCTTCAAATACGTGCCGTCCGGCCAGGAGCTACCTTTCGGCACCCGTCCGGTCATCGCCCTGCCCTTCGCCGTCACCTGCCTCGCCCTCGTCCTCTCCCGGCGCCGGAGCGAGCCGACACCGGCGTGGGCCCTGCCGGCCCTGTGGCTATGTCTCACGCTGGCCGGGGCGCTCCTCACGGGCCGGCCCTATTCGCACTACTTGCTGCAGACCTTCCCGCCGCTGGCAATGCTGATCGCGCTGGCGGCGCCCTCCCCGGCGCAAGTGCGGGATGCGTGGCGGCGGCGGCCGTCACCGCGGCCGGCGGCGCTGCTGGCGCCTGCCTCGCTGTTCGTGGCGTCGCTCCTCCTGCTCTGGGGCTATGTGGTCACGCCCATGTTCGAAGGCAACCCCTTTGCCATGCGCTACACCAGGGGACCCTCGTACTACCTGAACTTCGCGGCCTGGGCGGCCGGGCTCAGGAGCGAGCGCGCCTACAACGACTACTTCGACCGGCGCGTGGAGCACACGCGCGCCCTGGAGGAAGCGCTCGAGGGCCTGGGCGCTGCGGGCGAGAAAGTGTACATCTGGGGCGAGTACCCGTGGGTCTATCCTCTGGCGGCCGTAAAGCCCGCGACGCGCTACATGACCTCGTTCTACGTCCTCCTGCTGCCCTACCTGGACGTACAACTCGCCGGCACGCTCTTCGCGGAGCGCCCGGCCTACATTGTCGTCATGAGCGACGCCAAGCCGCGCCTCCGCGAGCCCTCGCCCATCATCGACCAACGCTGGCTGAACGCGACGAGAGGGCTCGAGACGGTCATAGCGCGCGACTACCAGCGCGTCGCCACGGTCGGGCGCGCGCAGGTGTACCGCCGCGTCCCGGAGCGGCCGCCCGTGAGCAGCGGCATCACCGTACCCCAGGCCCTCGACGACGCCGGCGACAGCCAGTGACCCGCGGGTGACCGCCGCCTGGCGTGGCCCTGCTTGCTTCGGGCCAGCGGCGCAGCTACAACGCGAAGGTCCGGCCAGCGCCCGGACCAGTGCTCGCCGTGGAGTTGCTCCGGCCTCCACCCTGGTGGTGCCAGGACAGCAGCTCGAAGAGATCCGAACATTTCCTTCATTTTGCGGCCCCGGACCGCTTGTTTGATTAGAACATAGGTGCTATGCTCCGCTCGCTCGCGATTGGGCGGCTGCGGCCAATTTGTGAGACGGACGGTTTGGAAAGGCTTGCGCGGGGCTAGAATGAAGAGGGTGACATGGTAATGACAGAGGACCGCACGCGCGCGATAGACCTCGCCATCGGCCAGATAGAAAAGCAGTTCGGTAAAGGCGCGATCATGCGCCTCGGTGAACAAAAGAACCTCGAGATCGAGGTGATACCCACCGGCTCCCTCTCCCTCGACCTGGCGCTGGGCGTCGGCGGGCTGCCGCGCGGCCGGATCACCGAGCTCTACGGGCCGGAGTCCGCCGGCAAGTCCACACTCGCGCAGCATGTCATCGCCGAGGCCCAGAAGCAGGGCGGCATGGCAGCTTACATCGACGTCGAGCACGCCATGGACCCCACCTATGCCCGAGCCCTCGGCGTGAAGATCGACGACCTCCTGATCTCGCAACCCGACACCGGCGAGCAGGCGCTCGAGATCTGCGAGGCCCTGGTGCGCTCCAACGCCATCGACGTCGTCGTCGTCGACAGCGTCGCCGCCCTCGTCCCGCGGGCCGAGATCGAGGGCGAAATGGGCGACTCCCTGCCCGGCCTCCAGGCGCGCCTCATGTCCCAGGCCCTGCGCAAGCTAACCGGCGCCATCTCGCGCTCGAAGACCGTCGTCATCTTCGTCAACCAGTTGCGGGAAAAGGTCGGGGTGGTCTTCGGCAACCCGGAGGTCACGCCCGGCGGCCGCGCCCTCAAGTTCTACAGCTCCGTCCGCATCGAGATCAGGCGCGTCGAGTCCTTGAAGCAGGGCCAGACCGTCATCGGTAACCGCGTGCGCACCCGCGTCGTCAAGAACAAGGTCGCGCCCCCCTTCCGCGTCGCCGAGTTCGACATGCTGTTCAGCGGCAAGCGTTCCGGCATCAGCCGCGAAGGTGACATCCTAGACATGGGCGTCGAATACGGCGTCCTCAAGAAACTCGGCGCCTTCTACAGCTACGGCGAGATGCGCCTGGGCCAGGGCCGCGAGAACGCCCGCAACTACCTCATCGACAACCCCGACCTGGCGTCCGAGATCGAGGCTAAGATCCGCGCCGCAGCCCACACCGCCTCCCTCGCGCCCACAAACGGCGCGCGCCCTGCCGCTGTCGCCGCGGACGACGAGGATGACGACTTCCAGGAAGACGACGGCTAGCTGACGCCGCAGCCGGCATCCTGAGCGAAGCGAAGGACCTGGCGGACCAGGTGGTCGCGACACCGGGCCTCTCGTCCTCGCAGAGCCCGGCGCCGCTCCCGGCTCCCTTCTTCCTGCTACCTCCGCCCTATAATCCGAGGCGTCTATGCCCGGCTTCGAATACCTCCAGGCGTTGCCGCGCGAGCGCACGTACCTCCTGCCCGCACTGCATCTCGTGCACGAGCACGAGGGCTTCCTCAGCCCCGAAGGCCTAACGGCGGTCTCCAAGCACCTGCGGGTGCCGGACAGCGAGCTCTATGGCATTGCCCTGAGCTACAACGAGTTCCGCCTCGAGCCGGCGGCGGCCATCCCGGTCGAGGTCTGTACCGGCCTCAGCTGCCTTCTAAGCGGCGCCGCCGCCCTGAAGGCGGGGCTAACGGCCGCACTTGACGGCCGCGGCTGTGAGGTGCGCGACAGCCACTGCCGGTTCCTCTGCAACCTCGCTCCCGTGGTTGCGGTCAATGGCGTTTACGTCGCTCCTGCGGACGGTCAGTCCGTGGCCGCCGCTGCCGCGCGCACCGCGGGCAGCCCCGCGACCGTTACCCGGCCCGTGCTCGAGCCGAGGCCGCCGGAAGTGCGGCGTCTCACGGCGCGGTTCGGCCTCATCCCTCCCGGTCCCATCGAAGAAGCGATGCGGGCCGGCTCCTACGAAGCCCTGAAGGCCGCCCGCCGCCTGACAGCGGCGGAGCTGACGGCGCGCGTACTGGCGTCCGGCCTTCGCGGCCGCGGCGGCGCCTACTTCCCGGCTGGACGCAAATGGGAGACCGCCCTCGTTGGTCCGCCACCGCGCTACCTGGTAGTGAACGCCGAGGAAGGCGAACCGGGCGTGTTCAAGGACCGCTACCTCCTCGAGTACGACCCGCACCTCGTGCTCGAAGGCAGCCTCATCGCGGCCCACGCCATCGAGGCTGCCCACGTCTTCTTTTATGTCAACGGTGAGGCGCGCGCGGCCGCGGAGCGGCTCCAGGAGGCGATCGCGCAGGCCGACGCGACCGGCTTCTGCCTGGCCGCGTCCGAGGCCGCCCAGGGCACGCCCTCCCGGCCGGTCGTTGAAGTGAGGCGCGGCGCCGGCGGTTACGTCTGCGGCGAAGAGTCGGTGATCCTCTCGAGCATCGAGGGCGAGCGCGCCGTGCCGCGCCTGCGGCCGCCGCTGCCCGTCGAACGCGGCCTCTGGGGCCGCCCGACCGTGATCAACAACGCCGAGACGCTGGCCAACCTGCCCTTCATCCTCACAGCGGGCGTCGAAGCCTTCCGTTCTGTCGGTGTCGAAGGTCACCCGGGCACCAAGCTCATCTCCCTTTCGGGCGCCGTCCGGCGCCCGGGGCTGTATGAGGTGCCTCTCGGCACGAGCCTGCGGCAGGTGCTCTTCGACCTCGGCGACGGCCCCCGCGAAGGCCGCGCGCTGCGCGCGGCGCTCTGCGGCGGCCCCTCCGGCGGCCTGATGCCGGCGTCCCTTTTCGACACCCCTCTCATCGGGGGCTCTCTCGACCCCGGCGGAGCCGCGCTCGGCGCCGGCGGCATCGTGGCCATCGATGACTCGATGCGTATCGCGGACGTGGTGCACCACCTTGCCGCCTACAACGCCGCCGAATCCTGCGGCAAGTGCACCCCCTGCCGCGAGGGAGCTCCCCGCATGCGCGACCTCCTGGCGGAGCTGCGCGATGGCACCGCAGCGGCCGGCGCAATCGAGCTCCTGGACGCGCTGGACGAAGCCATGGCCTCTGCCTCACTGTGCGGACTCGGGCAAATGGCCCCCCTCCCCTATCGCAGCGCCCGCACCCACTTCCCGGACGAACTCCGGGCGCCCTGACCGAGCGCTCCCTCCCAAACTGCAACATCGATCGTCTGGTAGCAGCGGCGCGGCGGCGCTAGTCTGGAGTGGGCCGAAATACCGCTGTAACGCCCGGGGGCCTCTTCCAGATGATTCTGACTGCCTCGGCCAGGATCAGGCGCTCGCCTGACGACGTCTTCGCCTTCCTCGCCGACCGCACGAACCTGCCAGAATGGATGGCCGGCGTCTCCTCCAGCCGGAAGGTCACGAAGGGGCCGGTCGGCCCGGGCACGAAGTTCCGGGTCCGAAAGCAAGGTCTTCGGCCTCGCCATCCCCTCCGCCTACGAGGTCATCCGCTGCGATCCGCCCTCCGTGCTCACCGGCCGCAACACGGGCCTGCTAACGTTCAGCGAAACGTACCTGCTGGCGCCAGCGCCCGATGGCACGGAAGTCAGCCACACGGTGGAGGTCGACCTCGCCGGGCGCTTCATGCTCCTGGCGCCGCTGGTCAGCCTGGCGCTGCGGGCCCAACTGAGACGTGACTTCGCGGCGCTAAAGCGCGTCCTCGAAGGCGCGCCTGGTCCGGCGCAAGCGAGCCAAGCGCACTCAGAGTAGGACCTCTCCTCCCACCGCAACCCGCGTTGTCTGTAAGATCGGCTGGCGATGCCCACGCTCACCATCGACGGCCGCGAGGTCTCCGTACCCGAAGGCGCAACCGTGCTCGAGGCAGTCCGTGCCGCCGGCATCGACATCCCTCATCTCTGCAAAGACGATGACCAGGCGCCTATCGGCGCTTGCCGCACCTGCCTCGTGCTGGTCGAAGGCCAGCGCGGCCTCCCCGCGTCCTGCTACCTGCCCGCCGCCGACGGCATGCGGGTCTCGACCCACGGCGACGCGCTCGACCGCGTCCGCGCCACCGTCCTCGACCTCACCCTCGCGATGCTCGACCCCGGCGGCCGCGGTGCCTCCCTGCTCGCGACCGAGGCGGCCCGCTTCGGCGCCTCCGGCCCCTTCGCCCCGGCGCCGAACGCCGCCTTCGACGACAGCACGCCGGCCTTCACCCTGAACCACGCCGACTGCATCCTCTGCCAGCGCTGCGTCGAAGGCTGCCAGGACGTGCAGCACATCGGCGCCATCGCCGTGCTCGGCGGCGGAGAGGCCGCGCGCATCGGCACCTTCCTGGACCGGCCGCTCCTGCAGTCCATCTGCACCTCCTGCGGCACCTGCGTCAGCGTCTGCCCAACGGGCGCCCTCTATCCCAGAGTCGCGGGCAGCCTCGCCACCTGAGCCCGGGCGGTGGCGGGCGCCGTCCGCCGCTGTCATCGGCGCCAAGCCCTCAACTGAGGTTCAGAGATGGGTCCGGGACGTCCGCACTCCCTCGTCCTACTACCCCGGGCCGCCTTCTGAGATAATCGACCCCGCCATGGTGCTGGCCGAACGCAACGCCCTCCGCACCGACCTCGGCGCCGTGCGCGCCGTCGACACCATCTGCGCCTACTGCGGCGTCGGTTGCGGCGTCAAACTGCACATCGACGACCGCGACCGCATCGTCTGGGTGGACGACCAGCCCGCGAATCCTTCGAGCCAGGGCATGCTCTGCGTCAAGGGCCGCTTCGGGCTCACTTTCGTGAACCATGAAGACCGGCTCACGAAACCCCTCATCCGTCGCCCTTCCGCCGGCGGGGGGACCGTACTCGAGGAAGCGACCTGGGACGAGGCGCTTGACTACGTCGCCGAGAAGTTCATCGAGCACCGCGACTCTTTTGCTGTCCTCGCCTCGGCGAAGGCGACGAACGAGGACGGTTACGTTCTGCAGAAGATGACCCGCCTCCTCATGGGCACTAACAACATCGACCACTGCACGAGGCTCTGTCACTCGCCCTCCGTGGAGGCCATGCTGCGTCAGCTCGGCTCCGGCGCCACCAGCAACTCCTATGAGGACTACGACAACGCCGGTTGCCTAATGGTCGTGGGCACCGACACGAGCTCGAACCATCCGGTGATAGCCTCACGGCTGCGGAGGGCGATCGACGAACGCGGGACGAAGCTCATCGTCGTGAACCCGAAGCGCATTGACCTGTGCGACTACGCGACTTACTTCCTGCAGCCGAACCCGGGGACGGACGTGGCGCTCTTCAACGGGCTCGCGAAGGTCATCATCGACGAGGGCCTGCTCGACGAGAGGTTCGTCCGCGAGCGCACGCGCGGCTTCGAGGAGTGGGCAGCGAGCCTGGCCGACTACACCCCGGAACGGGTGCAGGAGATTACCGGCGTGCCCGCGGAGGACGTCCGCGGCGCTGCCCGGGTCTATGCCCGCCCGCCCGTACCGCGCGGCCTGGAGGGGATCTTCGCCGAAGCCGCGGCCGCCAAGGGCTACGGCGGCTCCTGCCTCATCTGGGGCATGGGCGTCACCCAGCACACCTGCGGCACGGACAACGCCCACGCCCTCCTGAACCTGGCCCTGGTCGCCGGACAGATCGGGCGGCCGGGGAACGGCGTCTCGCCGTTGCGTGGCCAGAACAATGTCCAGGGCTGCGGCGACGCCGGCTGCATCCCTGACAACCTCCCCGGCTACCAGGGCCTGGGCGACGCGAATCGGGCCAAGTTCGAGAAAGCCTGGGGCGCGCCCTTGCCCTCCGAACCGGGTCTGAGGGCGACCGAGATGTTCGAGCTTGCTGCCCGGGGACGCCTCGACTGCATGTACATCACCGGCGAGAACCCGCTCCTGAGCGAGCCCTACATCGCCCACGCCGAAGAGGCGATCAAGAAGCTGAAGTTCCTCGTGGTCCAGGACATCTTTCCCAACGAGACCGCCGAGTACGCGGACGTCATCCTCCCGGCGACGTCATTCGCCGAGAAGGACGGCACCTTCACGAACAGCGAGCGGCGCGTCCAGCGCGTGCGGAAAGCGATCGAGCCCCTCGGCGACAGCCGGCCCGACTGGGAAATCACCGCCGACCTCGCGCGCCGCATCGCGCGGCGGCTGGAAATGCCGGTGGCGCAATTCAACTACGAGCACCCGTCTCAGATCTTCGCGGAGATGGCCTCCCTGACGCCGATCCTCGGCGGCATCTCCTATGCCCGGCTCGAGGCGCTTCAGGAGGAGGGCATCCAGTGGCCGTGTCCGGACGCAGACCACCCCGGCACGAAGCGCCTCTACACCGAGACCTTCAACGTCGGCCCGCGCGCGCCCTTCGTGCCCGTGGAGCAGGGCCCGCCCGCGGCGGAGCTGCCCAGCCGGCGCTTCCCCCTGCTCCTGAACACCGGCCGCGTCCTCTACCACTGGCACGGCGGCACAATCACGAGACGCGCCCGGACGTTGCTGGCGCGCTCGCCCGAGCTCCAGATCGCGATCAACCCGCAGGACGCGGCCCGCTACGGCGTCAAGGACGGCGAGGACGTGGTGCTGTACTCGAAGCGCGGCGACCTCTCCGGCAAGGCGCTGGTCACGGACGCGGTGCGCCCCGGCGACGTCTTCGTCCCCTTCGTGAAGCTCCAGGAGCACAACGCCAACTTCCTCACCAACGCCGTCTACGACCCCAAGTCGCGCATCCCGGAGTACAAGGTCTGCGCCGTCCGCATCGAACGCGCCGGCGCGCCGCAGGTCTGGCGCAGAGGGCGGCGTGAGTCCGTCGGGCCCGGGCGCGGCTGAGCCGGCCGCGGCGCTTACGCCAGAGGCCCGCGTGGCTCTCTCGCGGCGGCCGCCGCCCCGCGACCGCGTGCAAGCACTGCTGGAGAGCATTGACCCGGGTGCCCTGCTGCTCCGGCTGCGTAGGCTCTCCGGCGGCATATCCACCCGGACCTTCGAGGTGCTGTACGCCAGCGGCGGGCGCCGGGAGGCGGTCGTCCTCCGGGTCTACGTGCCGGAAAACTACGACAGCGACAGCGACAGCGCCGCGCGCGAGTGGCGCACCCTCCGGTTGCTCGAAAGTGCCGGTGTCGCCGCGCCGGCGCCCCTGCTGCTGGACGCCGCCGGCCGCCACTTCGGCGCGCCGTGCATTGTCACGAGCCGGCTTCCCGGCGCGCCCATCGCTCATCCGAACAACTGGCCCTCGTTCCTGCGCCAGCTGGCGGCGGCGCTGGCCTCCGTGCACGCCCTGACGCCGGAGAGCGCCGACCTCTCACACCTGGGCGAGAGCCAGCACTCGCCCTCGGACGAACGGCTGGCCGGACCACTTACGGGCCCTCTTGCCGGTGACGCCCTGGCGCAGCGGGCCTGGGCCGCGCTCCAGGAGCGGCGGCAAGCCGGGATGCTGCCGTTGTCGCTGGTGCACGACGACTACTGGCCCGGCAACACCGTCTGGCATCGCGGCCGCCTCACCGGGATCGTCGATTGGGGCTCCGCCGGCCTGGGCGACCGCCGGACGGACATCGCCCAGTGCCGGGTGGACCTCACTCTGATGCACGGCGCCGAACGGGCCCACCAGTTCGCGGCGGCATATGCCTCGATCGCGGGAGAGGCGGCAGTAAAGGACTTGTGGTTCTGGGACGCGTACCTGAGCCTGCACGCCCTGGCCAGCCTCCATTACTTCGAGGCCGGCTACATCGACCTCGGCCTGCGCGACGAGGACATGCAGGCCAGGCGGCAACGCCTGGAGCGCTTCCTCGAGGATGCCCTGGCGCAGGCTGGCTAGCCTCCTCTCGAGGCTACTCGAAGACGAGGATGGAGCGGCCCGCGATTTTGCCCTGCTCGAGCGCGCGGCAGGCCTCGTTGATCTCATCGAGCTTGAAGCGCTGCGTGACGAGCAAATCGAGGGGCAGTTTGCCTTCCTTGAACCACTGCACGTACATCGGAAAGTCTCTGTCCGGCCGGCTCGAGCCGCCGATCGAACCGATGTAGCGGCGCGCCGAGAAGAGGTCCCGCATGTTGAGGGTGGCCGTGGTCTGCGGCACGCCCACCAGCACCGCGGTGCCGCCTTCCCGCAGCCCCCCAACTCCTGGCTTCACCGCCGGCAACACCTGCTCCATCGTCTTTTGCACGCCGATCGCGTCGAACGCGAAGTCGACGCCGCCTTGCGTGAGCTCTCGAATGCGCACGACCGGGTCCTCGCTGGCAGCGTTCACGCCGATGGTCGCGCCGAAGCGGCGGGCGAAGGCCAGCTTCTCGTCGCTGAGGTCGACCGCGATGATCGGGTCGGCGCCGACGTTGGCGCAGGCCTGGACGATGCAAAGCCCGACGCCGCCGACGCCGAACACGGCTACGGAGTTGCCCTTCTGCACCTTCGCGGTGTTCAGGGCAGCCCCGCAGCCCGTCATCACGGCGCAGCCAATGATCGCCGTAACGTCGGTCGGGACGTCGTCCGCCAGCTTCACCACCAACTGCTGGTCTGCAATCGTAGTCTCGGTCCAGGTGAACGCGCCTGCGCTGACGTCCTGTCCCCTGAACTTGATCGTGGCGGGCTGGGGTCTGGGCATCCCTGGCTCGGAGGCGCGCGGGATCCAGGTGACCATCACCCGGTCGCCCTCCCGCACGTGCGTGACGTCGCGGCCCTTTGCCACCACCACGCCCGTGGACTCGTGCCCGAGCACGAGAGGCGTGCGTGAGGCGGGGTTGTGGAGCTGGTGCAGTTGTGAGTGGCATACGCCGCTGGCGAACTGCTTGACGATGACCTGCTGCGGCCCGGGGTCCGGCAGTTCGACTTCCTCCACAACGAGAGGCTTACCGTGCTCCACGTGGACTGCGGCGCGGGTCTTCACAACAAGCTCCTTTGGCTTTGGGGTGAGACGGGGCGGGCAAAGTATAGGGCATCGCGCGGCTGTTGCCTTCAGCGCCCCTATACTTGAGCCGGCGATGCAAATACTCACGGTCTCGCAGGTGACGGCGCGGCTCAAGGAGATGCTGGAGTCCGACCTCCTCCTGTCCGACCTCTGGATCTCGGGCGAAGTGTCGGAAAGCTCGCGGCCGGCCTCGGGCCATACCTACTTCGTGCTCAAGGACGCGAACTCGCAGTTACGGGGCGTCTTCTTTCGCCCGGCCTACGAGCGGCAGCGCCTGATGCTGCAGTACCTGGAACGAGGCGCCCAGGTGATCGTGCACGGCAAGCTCACGCTCTATGAGCAGCGCGGCGAGCTGCAGTGCATCGTCGACTTCGTGCGGCCGGAAGGAGTTGGCGTGCGGCAGGCGCAGTTCGAGCGGCTGCGGCAACAGCTGGAGGAGGAGGGCCTCTTCGACACGGCGCGTAAGCGGCCCCTGCCCGCCTTCCCTAGGCGCATCGGCGTCGTGACCTCGCCCACGGGCGCCGTCTTCCACGACATCCGCAATGTCATCGCCCGGCGCTGGCCGCTGGCAGAACTGGTGCTTGCACCGACGCCCGTGCAGGGGCCAGAGGCTGTGCCGGGCATCCGCTTCGCCATCGAGGCCCTGAACGCGCGCGGGGACGTGGACGTGATCATCCTGGCGCGGGGCGGCGGTTCCGTGGAGGAACTCTGGGCCTTCAACGAGGAGCCCGTCGCGCGCGCCGTCTTCGCTTCTCTGGTGCCGGTCGTGTCCGCCGTTGGGCACGAGACCGACGTCACGATCTGCGACTTCGTTGCCGACCGGCGGGCGCCGACGCCGTCCGCCGCCGCCGAGATGGTCGTACCAGACCAGGCAAACGTGTGGGCGATGGTGCGAGGCCTTCTGGCCTCCGCCGCCGCCAGCGCCCGCAACCACCTGGCACGCGACGCCGCCCTGGTGGATGGAGCGCTGGCCCGCAGCCTGCGCGCGATGCCGGACATCGGCCGGCTCAGGCAGCGTTGCGACGACCTGGAGCGACGGGCCACAAGCGCCTGTCTCGCGGCCCAGGAACGGCGGCGCGGCCTCCTGGAGTCCTGCCTGCGCCAGATGCAGGCGCTGGACCCGCAGGCCACCCTCAACCGCGGCTACGCCGTGGTGCACAAGGACGGGCGTGTCGTCAGCAGCATCGCCGCCGTGGCGACAGGCGATACGCTCGTCGTGAAGGTGTCAGACGGCGGCTTCCCGGCGCGGGTGGATGCGCCGGGCACACGCCGTCGCGGGCGCAAGCCCGCGGCCGCGCGCGCCAACGGCCGCAAGCCGCAAGGCGAAGGCGTGCAGAAGGCGCTCCTGTTCTAGACTGCACAGCCCTGACCTCTGCGGAACCGTCGAGCCTTCCGGTGACGCAGTAGACTGCCGCGTGGTCCGCAGGAGCGGCCGAGCGGCGCTGATTCTAACGTGGCTCGGAGCGCCAGGCCGCCCGGGCGCCGCCTCCGGACCTAGCCCAGGAGGAGAGAGTTGTCGAAGGTCTGCACCGGCCCCCGCCAGCGGTGGTCATCCAGCGTAAGCTCGACGAAGCGGCCAGCGGTGTAGCGGTCGATGACCTTGCGCCAGAAGGTGTGCGCCGGCTTGTTCGAGGCGTCCTGGCGCACCTCCCAGCGTCCGGGAAAGCGCCGGAAGGCCTCGAGGGCAAGCCGCGTCCCGATCCCCCGCCGCCGATAGCGACGCAGCACGAAAAGGTCGCGGACAGTGCGGACGCCGCAGGCGCCGGCGTCCAGGACGCTGCCGGCCGCTACGAGGGCAAAGGCGGCCGGACGTCCCCACAGGCGGGCGATCAGGGCTGCCCGGTCCGGCGCACCCTCCACGTAGCCCTCGAGCGGCTCGTGCGGGAACCGGCCCTCCGGGTCCGGGTCGTCGTGGGTGAACTCCGTGAGGTCGTAGAGATAGAGCTGGTGCAGGTTGCGCAGGACGGAAAGGTCATCGTTGGTGGCTAGCTCGATCACGAGCATCGAGGCTACCTCCCGGCAACGATCATGTAGGTCGCGCGGCCGACGGCAAGGAGGCGGCCGGAGGCCTCGGTGATCGTGGCTTCGCCGAAGGCAATGGTCCGGCCCCGGCGGAGGATCCGCCCCTCGGCGATCACGTCGCCCTCCGTGACTCCGCCGATGAAGCTGACGTTGAGGTCGAGTGTGGTCTGGCCGACGCCGCCCTCGGCCTGCTCGTGCATGGTGCTGAGGGCACCGCCAACCGCCATGTCCACCAGGGCGCTGTACAGCCCGCCATGCGCGGGCGCGCCGGGCGCGTTGCGCAGCTCGTCGCGCAGGGGCACGCGCAGGCGGCACCAACCTTCCCTGGCGTCGTCCACCTGGACGCCGATGAAGCGCCAGAACGCGTTCGAGTTGGCCCGCTCGCGGACTGTCTCCAGCGGGTCCGCCATGAGGCGAATGTAGCACGCCGGAGCGCGGGTTTCAGGCGGCGCGCCCGGCGTCCGGGCGGCCATTAGTCTCGCCGGCGCCTGCGACCGTCATGCCTTGCCCGGCCGGAACGTGGTTAACACTTATTTAGCCCCGGCGTTATCGAACCTTCGCGCTTGGCCAAGCCTGCGGGACGATACTTGTTTAGAGGCGGGTCTCCGCTGGCGGTGGATGTGGGGGGTTGTTATCGTGGTCACTAGTGGCGGCGGCCCGCCCACGACCATGCCAAATACCATCCTCGTAGTCGACGACGAGAAGAACATCGTCCAGCTCGCGCGCCTCTATCTGTCGAACGAGGGCTTCCGGGTCGAAGAGGCGCACGACGGCAAGCAGGCGGTCGAGAAGTCGCGGGCGCTGAACCCGGACCTCATCGTGCTCGACCTGATGATGCCGGAGATGGACGGACTCACCGCCTGCAAGGAGATCCGCAAGACCTCCAGCGTCCCGATCATCATCCTCACGGCGCGCAGCGACGACGTTGACAAGATCGTCGGCCTCGAGATCGGCGCCGATGACTACGTCACGAAGCCCTTCAACCCGCGGGAACTGGTAGCGCGCGTGAAGGCCGTGCTCCGACGCAGCCAGGGGCGGATGGAGCCGGAGACGGTGCTGGAGGTCGGCGACGTGCGTCTGGACCCGGCGCGGCGGGAGGTCACCATTGGCGGCCGCCAGGTGGCCTTGCGGGCAAAGGAGTTCGACCTCCTGGCGGCCTTCATGCGCCATCAGGGCCTGGTGCTGGACCGGGAGCGGCTCCTGAGCATCGTCTGGGGCCAGGACTTCTACGGCGACACCCGCACCATCGACGTCCATGTCGCCTGGCTGCGCGACAAGCTCCAGGGGTCGAAGGTCCGCGTTCAGACGGTTTGGGGAGTGGGTTACAAGCTTGTCCTGGATGAGGAAGCTTCTACCGCAAAGCCTAAGAAGTAGGCTGATCCTCGCCTTCGGGATCCTGATTTTCGTCAGCCTCTTCCTGGCCGGGGCTACGACCGCTTACCTCCTGAAGAGCGAGCAGGAAAAGACCGCGCGCGAGCGGGTCGCGCGCCTTGCCGACCCCGTGGCCTATTTTGCGGCGTACCTCCAGGCAGCGGGCTTCAGTGACCCCGGCGTCATTCAGCGGGCGCTGGAGGAGGAGTTCCTGACAGAGGACTCCAACGTGCGCATCCTCCTCGTCGACACTGACGGCAAGGTCGAAGGCGACTCCGAACAGACGCTGCGCGGCCAGACGATCGCACAGCTGGCGGCCAGGGGGATCGAGGCCAGGCCCCTGGACGGAATAACGGCGCCCCGCATTTCTCGCTACCGCGGGCCGGAGAACCTGGTGCTGTTCACTCGCAGCCGCGTGGCCGTCGTGCGCCTCCCCGGCTCCCCCGTGGCCTTTGTGCCGAAGTACCAGGGGTACGTTGCCGTGGACCGCAGCGAGATCAGCCAGGCCTGGCGGGAACTGATGCCCCGGCTGTTCTTCGCCGGCGGCATCGCCCTGCTCGTCGGAGTCGTGTCGGCAAGCCTGCTCGCGCGCTCGATAAGCCGGCCCCTGCGGGAGATCACGGCCGCGTCCGAGGCCATGGCCAGGGGCAACTACGACCAGCACATCCCGGAGTACGGCGGAGACGAAGTGGGGCGGCTGGCGCGGGCCTTCAACAACATGGCGAACCAGGTGAGCCGCTCTCATCGGACGTTGAGGGAGTTCCTCGCCAACGTCTCGCACGAGCTGAAGACCCCCCTGACTTCCGTACAGGGGTTCTCGCAGGCGATGGTCGAGGGCGCTCTCCACGACCCGGAGGACTACGCCGAGGCGGCGCGCATCATCAACGACGAGGCCGTACGCATGCGCGGCCTGGTGGACGACCTGCTGTACCTGTCGCAGGTTGAGGCGGGCCAGGTAGTGCTCCACGACGAGGCAGTGAACCCGATGGAGCTGCTTCGCTCGACCGCCGAGCGCTTCCGGCGCAGGGCTGAACTTGCCGGTGTGAAACTGGAGGTGGAGCCGGGGCCGGCGCCGGTCCTGCACGCGGACTCCCGACGGCTGGAGCAGGCGCTCGCGAACCTCGTGGACAACGCCGTCCGCCACACGCCCTCCGGCGGACGCATCAGGCTCGGCCTGGAGACGTCGGACGGCTCCCTAAGGCTCTCGGTGCATAACACCGGGTCGTACATCCCGGCCGAGGTGATGCCGCATATCTTCGATCGCTTCTTCCAGGTAGACCGTGAGCGCTCGCGGGCAGACGGCAACACCGGCCTTGGCCTCGCGATCACGCGCGAGATCGTCGAAGCGCATGGCGGCCGGGTCAGCGCTACGAGCTCGCCCGAGGAAGGCACCGAGTTCGTGATCGCGATGCCACTCTCGCGCGGCGCTCCCGAGAAGTCCAGCGATGAGGCGGAGGTGAGGTAGGCGATGCCGAGGAAGCTGGTAGTGGCTCTGGCCACCGTCGCCGGCCTGTTGCTCTTTGCCAGCGGCGCACTGGCCGCGCTCCTGATCGTGAACGGCGACGACGACCGCGAAGGCGAGGCCGCCAGAAGCGGCTCGAAAGGTTACCTGGGTCTGACCGTGACCGCGGTGCCGCCCGGGCAGGGCCTGCGCATTGCGAGCATCATCGAGGGCGGGCCGGCCGAGGCGGCAGGTCTGCGCGTTGGCGACATCATCCGCTCCGTCGACGGCCAGGTCGTGCGTACGCCGGAGCAGCTGCGCGCTGCGGTCGAGACGAAGGCGCCCGGCACGAAGGTGACGATCACCTACGAGCGCGGCGAGCGCGAGCATCAGGCGACAGTGCGCCTGGGCGAGGCGCCCCCGAACGCGCAGGTCGAGTCGACGCCGACTCCGCAGCCGGGCCAGCCCGGACGGGGCGGCCTCCCGAACCTCGCGATGCGTGGGCTGCTCGGCGTCCAGGTGGAGGACATTAGCCCGGCCCTGAAGGCGCGATACGGGCTGACGCGCGATAGCGGCGTGGTCATCGTGAACGTGCAGCCGGGCAGCGCCGCCGCCCGGGCAGGCCTCCTTGCCGGTGACGTGATCACCACGGTGAACGGCAGGGCGGTGACCAGCGAACGCGAAGTTACGCTGGCGGTCGGGGGGCTGGCCGCCGGCGACAAGGTTACCCTTGGCATCCTGCGGGGTAGCCAGGAGATGACCGTGGAGGTAACTCTCGGCTCCGCGCTCGATATTCCGGGCCTCCAGGACCTGCCGGCGGCGCTGCAGGAGCGGCTGCGAGAGCTGCTACAGAGCGGCAACCTTTCGCCTGAGGCGCTTCGCCGCCTCGCAATGGGGCAGTACGTCGCTCTCGGCACCGTCAAGTCCATCACTGACGCCTCGCTCACCATCACACGGCTGGACATGGCCCTTCAGCCGGCCGGCGACCTGACCTACGCCCTCACGGAGAAGACACAGTTCCTCAGCGGTAGCGGCGCCATCGGCCGCGCCGACATCCGGCCTGGCGCGAGGGTTGTCGTCATCTCGCTGGACGGGCAGACCGCGCTGGGGGTGCTCGTCCTGCAACGCTGAGGCCGGGCCTGCAGTGATGGCGGCGGGCGGGACGCCTTGACCTCATTCGCGCGCGCATGCGAGCGCTCCGCGATCGGGCGCTCGTCAGGTCTGCATATGCTACCTTGACGCTGCTGGAGGGTCGGGGCTTGGAGTTTCCGGACGACTGGACGTTTGCCGCCAGGACGGTATTCGCGATGGTCCTGGGGTTCATCATTGGCTGGGAACGGGAGACCCAGGGCAGCCCCGCCGGCGACCGCACCTACGCGATGGTGGCGCTCGGTGCCTCAGCCTTCACATGCATCGCGCAGTCCTCGTTCCCCAACGCGCCAGACCGGCTGGTCGCCGGCGTTATCACGGGCGTTGGCTTCCTCGGCGCCGGGCTGATACTGCGCGACGGCGGCACGATCCGCGGGCTGACAAGCGCCGCGGGGATCTGGGCCGTGGCGTCGATTGGCGTGTCGGTGGGCGCCGGCGAGTACGTCTTCGGCCTCTTCCTCGCGGCCCTGGTCCTCCTCGTGCTGATGTGGGAGCGCCTGCCGGTCGTGCGCGGCATGTCCCTGGTGCGGCGCCACATCGAGCAGTCGCTTGAACGGAGCGACGAGTGGCAAGAAGCTCGCGCGCGGCTCGATATCCAGGCGGAGACGGCCGCGGCCGCCGCGCGCGATGGAGCCGTTAAGCAGGGCTCCGCGCGGTCCTGACAGGGCGCAGGGTCACATCGTCGCGTACAGCCAGCGCTTTTCGAGCAGGCTCTTGGCCCAGTGCCAGACGATGCTGGGTTGGGAGACACGGGTGCGCCCGGGATCGCGGAGGAAGTCCCCGGAGAGCATGGTCGCCGCACCGGCCCCCA
>DATLYJ010000155.1 GCA_035574915.1 Dehalococcoidia bacterium
GGCGGAGGCGAGGCGCGATCCCTGAATTTGCCCGTTCTCCTCGTGTCTACGCGGGAGACCAGTCGCGGCGGGGTACCCGACACAGGCATCGCGCATTGTAAGTGGTAAAGCTGCGAGCCGCCACAAGCGAAAGGGCTCTCCGCCAAAACGATAGATTCTCCCTTAGGGGTTTCCTAAGGGGTCGACATCCCTCCTGTTTGCAGACAGGAGGGACGTGCTACATTTCGCCGGTGCCGGGACCTGTCCGCATCGCCATGGTGATCCTGCACCGCGAGGGCCGGGTGCTGCTGCAACTGCGCGACTCCGACCCCGACGTCTACGCGGCGGGCATGTGGGGTATCTTCGGCGGACACGTCGAGGCCGGAGAATCGCCGGAAGAGGCCGCGCGCCGCGAGATCGAAGAGGAGCTGGGGCTACGGCTCCCGGCGCCACTCGACCTCTTCGTCCGCCGCGTCGACGATGGCCGTGAGCGCTTCATCTACGCCGCGCCGCTAGAGGCGCCCCTGGCCGAACTGACTCTGCGGGAGGGCCAGGGTATGGCGTTGCTCTCCCGCGACCAGGTCGAGCGCCTGGCCGTCGTGCCCGTGCACAGCGAGGTGCTGCGGGCCTTCTTCGAAGCCCAACATCCCGGGGAAAGCATCGCCTCGGCCTGAGCCCGCCAGGTCTGGGGCCCGACCGGCAGCGCGAGGCGTACTCAGGGCGCCGGAGTGGGCGTCCAGGTGGGCGTGGATGTCCGCGTCGGGGTCGGCGTGCGGGTCGGCGTGGGCGTTGGTGTCGCCGTCGGAGTGGCGGTTTGGGTAGGGGTGGACGTGGGCGTCCGGGTGCTGGTAGGCGTCCGCGTGGATGTCGCTGAAGGCGGGGCCGTCGGCGTCCGCGAGGGGGCGGCGGTGGCGCTCGGCGCTGGCGTGCGGGTCGGGACCGGTGTAGAGGTGTCGACCGGCGTGCGGGTCGGGACCGGCGTAGAGGTGTCGACCGGCGTGCGGGTCGGCAGCGGCGTGCGCGTCGGGACCGGCGTACGACTGGCTGGCGGCTCCCGCCCTGAGGCGGAAACAGGCGCCGCCGGCGGCTTCGCTGCCGCCGTGGCGGCGGCGCGAGCCTCGGCTACGGCGGTCGCGGTCAGGTTGTTGGCCACGAAGGGACTCGCCGCCGGGAGGGGCGCGGTGGCGCGCTGGGCGGAGGCGGCTGCGGCCTTCGCGGGCGGGTCCTCGCCGCCGAAGATGCCGAGGAATAGCACCGCGACCACGGCCAGGCCCAGCAGGCCGACGACGCCAACGGCCACCAGGGCGATGCGCGGCACGCCCTGGCCCGCGTGGTCAGCGGGCATGGGGTTCTGTGGCCGCGGCGCGGAAGGTGTAGGTAACGGGGGCACAAAGGTGTCTCGTGCTCATCTGCTCGCGGGCGCATCGGCGTATACCCCACCCTCCGGCCACGGGCGGCATGATGCCGGTCAGGCTGGCTAATTGTTCTAAAGCTCGAGCACTTTGCCCTTATCCGGATTGACACCGATCCGGGGCAAACATAGAATTGTGGTGGGCCTCAGGGCCGGCAGGCCCAATTTCCCGCAGTCCCCCAGAGGTTGATGCCTAAGTACATTTTCGTGACCGGCGGAGTCGTGAGCTCTGTCGGAAAGGGCATAACTACAGCCGCCATCGGCCGAATCCTCAAAAGCCGCAACGTCTCCGTCTCAGTCCAGAAGCTCGACCCTTACCTCAACGTCGACCCCGGCACGATGTCCCCCTATCAGCACGGCGAGGTCTTCGTGACTTCCGACGGCGCCGAGACGGACCTCGACCTCGGCCACTATGAGCGCTTCATCGACGAAGACCTGACGAAGGCGAGCTCCGTGACCATGGGGCAGGTCTACCAGGCAGTCATCGCCAAGGAGCGCCGGGGCGACTTCCTGGGCGGCACCATCCAGGCTGTGCCGCACCTCACAAGCGAGATCAAGTCGCGCATCCGCGGCATCGGCCGCATCACGGGCGCGCAGGTCGTGATCATCGAGGTCGGCGGGACGGTGGGCGACATCGAGGGGCAGGTGTTCCTGGAAGCGATCCGCCAGATCCGCCGGGAGGAGGCGGAGGCCGACACGCTCTCCATCCATGTGACCTTCCTGCCCTACATCTCGACGACGGGCGAGCTCAAGACAAAGCCGACACAGCACTCGGTGCAGGAATTGAGGCGCATGGGCATCCAGCCCGACGTCATCCTTTGCCGCAGCGACCACACCGTGACACTCGAGACGCGCGACAAGATCGCGCTGTTCTGCGACGTCGAGCGGCGCGCCGTGGTGCCGGTGCCGACGGTGAGCAGCATCTACGAGGTACCGCCGCTGCTCGAGGACAGCGGCCTGGGCGACTACATCATCGAGCGCATGCAGCTCCGCGCTACGGAGCGCGACCTGCAGGACTGGCGCCGGATGGTCGAGCGCCTGCGCCATCCGCAGGGCAGCGTGAAGGTCGCAGTGGTCGGGAAGTACGTCGAGCTGCGCGACGCGTATCTATCGGTGAAGGAAGCGCTCATCCATGCCGGGATCTTCCACAACACCGAAGTCGAGATCCTCTGGGTCCACTCCGAGGACCTGAATGCGGACAACGTCGCCGCTATGCTGCGCGGCGTGCACGCCATAATCGTGCCGGGCGGCTTCGGCGAGCGCGGGTTCGAGGGCAAGGTCCAGGCGGCCCGGTATGCCCGCGAGAACAAGGTGCCTTACCTGGGCCTCTGCCTGGGCATGCAGGTCATGGTCGTCGAAGCCGCAAGGGCGGCGCTCGGGACCGACGCCTGCAACTCGACCGAGAACGACCCGGAGACGCCGAACCCGGTGATCAGCCTGCTCTCGGAGCAGCAGGGCGTGGAGGACAAGGGCGGCACCATGCGTCTGGGCTCCTACGCGTGCCGGCTGCTGCCTGGCTCCCACGCGCACAACGCTTACGGCGTCGAGGAAGTGCGCGAGCGCCACCGCCACCGCTACGAGTTCAACAACGCCTACAGGGGGTTGCTGGAGCAGTTCGGCATCGTCTTCTCGGGGACCTCGCCGGATGGCACCCTGGTCGAGATCTCAGAGGTCGATGACCACCCCTTCATGGTGGGCACACAGTTCCACCCGGAGTTCCGCTCGCGGCCCGACCGGCCGCATCCTTTGTTCCGAGAGCTGGTAGCTGCGGCAAAGCGGCATGCCTCGGGCGAGGAGCCGCGCTCGCCCATGAACGCAGTTGTAGCCACATCCCCTTCGGGAGTCGCCTAGATTTGATGCCAGGAGTCCGGCGGAGCGGCCGATAATTCAACAGCGCGGGTCCTCGGGAGGCCTGTGATGCGCATCTTCCTCGACACGGCAAACATCGACGAAATACGGGACGTGCACCGCACCGGCGTCCTGTCCGGCGTGACGACGAACCCGAGCCTGATGGCGAAGGAGTCGGGTGTCAGCTACCGCGACCGGGTCGTCGAGATCTGCGAGCTGGTGCAGGGGCCGGTGTCGGCCGAGTGCACCTCCCGGGACGTCCCCGGCCTCCTGGAGGAGGCGCGCACGCTGGCGAGCTGGCACAAGCACGTGGTCGTCAAGATCCCGATGGACGCGAACGGCCTGGAGGCGACGTCCATCCTCTCCAAAGAGGGCATCCGCATCAACATGACGCTGGTGTTCAGCGCTAACCAGGCCTTGCTTGCCGCACTCGCCGGCGCGACTTACGTCAGTCCCTTCGTCGGCCGGTTGGACGACGCCGGGCAGGACGGGATGGAGGTCGTGCGTCAGTCGGTGCAGATCTTCGACAAGTACCACCTGCCAGCCCAGGTCCTGGCGGCGAGCATCCGCACGGCGCCACACGTGATCCAGGCAGCGCTCGCCGGAGCGCACATCGCCACGCTACCGTACTCGGTGTTCCAGCAGATGCTGAAGCACCCGCTCACTGACGTAGGCATCGAGCGGTTCCTGGCCGATTCGCGGAAGTATGCCTCCGTCTGAAGTGCAGGAAGAGACAGCCCGAAGTTGCAACTCGACCGCAAAATGCTAGACTTAACGAGCCGGCAATCCCCACTGCCCCGCTGTGACCGCCGTAACCGGCCTGGTCCCTCTCTGCGCACGGCACCCTCGGACGGACTGACGTGACAACAGTCGAACAGAACCGACGCTACACCATGGCAGAGCTCGAAGCGCTCACGCGCGACGAGATGATGCGCATCGCGAACGAGCTCGGTGTCGAAAAGGCCTCGACGCTGCGAAAGCAGGACCTGGTCTTCAAGATCCTCCAGGCCCAGTCCGAGCGCGAGGGCAACGTGTTCCGGGCCGGCGTCCTGGAGATCGTGGACGACGGCTACGGGTTCCTGCGCCGCGACAACTTCATCGCCAGCCTCACGGACGTTTACGTCTCCCAGTCCCAGGTGCGCCGCTTCGGCCTGCGCACCGGCGACTACGTCACGGGCACGGTACGGCCGCCCAAGGGGGACGAACGGTACTACAGCCTCCTGCGCGTGGAAGCCGTCAACGGCGTCGACCCCGAAGTCGCGAAGCGCCGGCCGTACTTCGAGCAGCTGACCGCCGTCTTCCCGGAGGAGCTGATCGACCTGGAGACGAGCTCGGACAACCTTTCGCAGCGCATCATCAATCTCGTCTCGCCGATCGGGCGCGGACAGCGGGGGCTAATCGTCTCGCCACCGAAGGCGGGCAAGACGTTCTTGCTCAAGAACATCGCCCACGGCGTGTCTCACAACTATTCGGACATCCACCTCATGGTCGTGCTCATCGGTGAGCGGCCGGAGGAAGTGACGGACATGCGGCGCAGCGTCGACGGCGAGGTAATCGGCTCGACATTCGACGAGCCGGTCGAAGACCAGACGCACGTGGCGGAGATGGCGCTGGAACGCGCAAAGCGCCTGGTCGAGGCCGGCCGCGACGTCGTCATGTTGCTGGACAGCATCACGCGGCTCACGCGGGCCTATAACGTGGCGATGCCTCCGTCGGGGCGCACGCTATCCGGCGGTATCGACCCGATTGCCCTGTACCCGCCGAAGCGCTTCTTCGGTGCCGCCCGCAACACGGACGAGGCGGGAAGCCTGACCATCATCGCGACCTGCCTGATCGATACGGGAAGCCGCATGGACGAGGTGATCTACGAGGAGTTCAAAGGTACCGGCAACATGGAGGTCCACCTCGACCGCCGCCTCGCCGAGCGCCGCATCTTCCCGGCGATCGACATCCAGCGCAGCGGGACCAGGCGAGAGGAACTCCTCCTGCCTCCCGATTACCTGCGAGGCTCCTGGCTGGTGCGCCGCATGGTCGCCCAGATCGCCGCGAACTCTCCCAACCCGACGGAGGCAACGGAGCGCCTGCTCAACGCGATGGAGCGCACGCGGAACAACCGCGAGTTCATCGAAAGCCTCAAGCCCCAGCCAGAGTAAGCAGACGCGCGCCCCTCATCCAGTCCTCCGGGAAGCCGCAGCAGCCGGTGCTGCGAGTTGGCACGGCGTCGCATGTAACGAGCACCGGCCCGGCGCGTTAGAGATGCTGAAGGACCACTGCCCGGTCACGGAAGACCAACCGTCAGGTAGCCGGGTGGCATCGAGCCGGTGTCTGGAAGTGGTCGCCAGCGGACACCGGGGAGCCTAGTGGCGAAACCGACCGGCCTTTCCCCTTCCCGAGGCCAACCTCGCGAGGGCTAGAGGAGCGGTTGGTGGCAAACCGAGCGTCACAAGGCCCGTCCGGCGACGTCACCCCACCTATTCCCCTGGTACAGGGCTTGATGCGCTGGAGCCTGTGGCTCACGTGGGCCGTCGTCCTGCTCGCGGGCCTCGCCCTCCTGTCCGACAACCTCTCCCAGGACATCAGCGGGCGCCGGGCCCTGAGTGACCTGTCTTCCACGTGGCGGTACCTGCTCTACGGCGGCGCCATGGCCGCGGCTGTGGCTGCGCTGGTCATCCGCTACCTGGCCCGGCGCATCGAGAGGCAGGTCGTCCTCATGGGGTCCATCGATGCCCTCACCGGCCTGCCCAACCGCACAGCCCTCCTCAGCCGCCTCGAGGCCGACAGCATCGCCGTCCTCTACATCGACCTCGACCGATTCAAGATGATCAACGACAACCTCGGGCACGACACGGGCGACGCCGTACTGAAGACCGTGGCGCAGCGCATCCGCCGCGCCATCCGGGAGACAGACCTGGTGGTGCGGCTGGGCGGAGACGAGTTCGTGGTCCTCGTGGAGGGAGAGCACCCGGAAGTGCTGGCCGTCCAGGCGGGCCAGCGCCTTCTCGCTGCCCTGCGCCCGGTCATGGTGGCGGAGGGTCGCGAGCTTTACATCACCGGCAGCGTCGGCATCGCCGTAAAGTGCGAGGCGCTGCAGCGGCCGACGGACCTCCTTCGGGCGGCGGACCTAGCCCTGTACCGGGCGAAGCGCCAGGGGCGCGACCGCATTGTGGTCTTCAACGAGACCATGGAAGCCAACAACGTCCTTGCCCAACTCGACCTGGAAAGCGACCTCTGGCGGGCCGTCGAGCGCGACGAGTTGGAGGTGCATTACCAGCCGGAGATCAACATCGGCACCGGGCAGATCACTGGCTTCGAGGCCCTGGTCCGCTGGCGCCATCCCGTGCGTGGCCTCCTGAAGCCCGACAGCTTCATAGGCCTTGCGGAGGAGAACGGCGCCCTGCGCGAGATCGGCCTCTGGGTGCTCGAGCAAGCGTGCAAGCAGTGGCGCCGCTGGCGGGAGATCTTCGACAAGGAAGCGCCGGTGGTGGTTAGCGTCAACCTCTCGCTGCGCCAGCTGGAGGAGCCGGACCTGGTGGAGCGCGTGCGCGACATCCTGGCCGAGCACGGCATGGAGCCTTCCAGCCTCAAGCTGGAGATCACGGAGAGCGCCCTGCTCGCCGAGATGCCTGCCGTCGTCAGCCAGCTGGCCCGCCTGCGCGCAATGGGCATCCGCCTGGCAATCGATGACTTCGGGACGGGCTACTCATCCCTGACATATCTCAAGAACCTGCCGGTGCACAGCGTGAAGATCGACCAGTCTTTCGTGCGCAACATGGAAGACGACGACGCAAGCCTGCTGATCGTGCAGGCAATCGTGACGCTGGCCCACGACCTTGGCCTGGACGTGACGGCTGAAGGGGTGGAGACGCGGAAGCAGCTGGACCACCTGGAGCGGCTGGGCTGCGACCGCGGCCAGGGCTTCTACCTTTCGGAGCCCCTGCCGGCCGAGACTATCGAGGCGCTGCTCAAGGCATACGGCCGGCGGGAGGCGCGCCAGCGCGGCAAGGCAGCGTGATGCTTCGCTACCGAGGCTAGGTAACGCTCCCTAACCGCCGGCGTTTTAAGTAGTGGACGGAGCCCCATCTTTCCCGGACGGACCCGCTGCCTCAGGCCGCCCCGGTGCGTCGTGAGTGGTTGCCGGCAGGCTTCCGGAACCTCCCGACCCACGACCGGGGGCCTGGTCACTGGCTACCCGCCCATGGACGGCGGGAGGAAGGGAGCGCTCGTTGACGGGCGAGCAGGATGCGGAGGGAGGAAGCGGAGGCCCTGCCCCAACCGTCGTAGCTCTGCTTGCCTGGAGCCGGCGCCTGATCGCCGTCTTTCTGACGGTCGCCCTGTTTTCCTTCGGCTGGTCAGTCTCCGACGTCAGCTTCGAAGAGAGCACGGTCTCGTTCCAATTGCGATCTCTCTGGAGCGTTGCCCTCCTGGGGGTCGCGACCTGCCTGGTGGGACTTACCGTATTTCTTCGGCGCCTCGCTCGCCATGTCGAGGAGGAGATCCGCTACTTCGGCAGCCTGGACGTGCTCACAGGCCTGGCGAACAGGGCCGGCCTGATGGAACGCCTCCACCGGCCGGCGATCGCGGTGCTCTATCTCGACATCGACTACTTCAAGAACGTCAACGACAGCCTGGGCCACGACTCCGGGGACGAGGTGATCCGCATGGTCGCCCAGCGCCTCAGGCGCGCAGTGCGTCCGGGAGACCTGGCGGCGCGCCTCGGCGGCGATGAGTTCGTGGTCGTCATCGAGGATGAGGACATCGAGCAGGCGGCGCGCGGCGTGGCGGAGAAGATCCGCAGCGCCGTATCGCAGCCGCTGCGCATCGAGCGGCGCGAGCTGCTGCTGACGTCCAGCATCGGTGTCGCGGTCAAGTCGCCCCAGCTCGCGACTCCCAACGAAGTCCTGCGCGCGGCCGACCTCGCGCTCTATCGGGCCAAGCGCCAGGGCCGCGACCGTGTCGTCTTCTACAGTGAGTCCTCGGAGAGGAACGTCCTTTACCGGCTGGACCTGGAGAAAGACCTGTGGAAGGCGATGGACCGCGGCGAGCTTGAGCTGCACTACCTCCCAGAGGTGAACCTGCAGACCGGCGCCCTGTGCGGCCTGGAGGCCCTCGTCCGCTGGCGCCATCCCGCCCATGGCGTCATGCGGCCGTCGAGCTTCATGGGCCTCGCCGAGGAGACCGGCTCGATTTCGGAGATCGGCCTCTGGTCCTTCGAGGCTGCTTGCCGCGACCTCAAGTCCCTGCGCCGGGCCGGCTCGGGCGAGGCGCTGGCCATGAGCGTGAACCTTTCCCGCCGTCAGCTGGGACAGCCGGGGTTCATCCGCCGCCTGGAGGAGGTACTGCTCGCGACGGACGTGGACCCCGCCGACATCAAGGTGGAGGTCAGCGAGCAGGTCTTCCTGGAGGCGGGCGCCGCCCAGATGGCCACGGTAGACCAGATGCGGGCGCTGGGCCTGGGGATCGTGATCGATGATTTCGGCACCGGGCACGCGCCCCTGAGCTACCTCCGCCGCTGGTCAGTCGACGGTGTCAAGATCGACCGCAGCCTGATCGGCAATATCGAATTCGACGAGTCGAAGCTCCTTATCGTCCAGGCGATCATCAGCCTGGCCCACGACCTGGGCCTGCGGGTCACGGCGGTGGGCATCGAAACGCCACAGCAACTCAGCCAACTCTTCGACCTGGGCTGCGACTTCGGCCAGGGCTTCTACCTTTCGGAGCCCGTGCCGGCGGAAGCGGTTGCGCGGCTCCTTGCGAAGCGCCGCGCTCGCACCCCGCCCCGCCGCCGTCCGGCGGCTTGAGGCCGCGCCTGCCGCCAGTAGTGAGATGAAGCCCTGCCCGACCGCAGGGCTGTAGCGGACGCGGCGTTAGCCGTTCATGACCTCCTCGAGCGCACGGCCGGCCTGGTCGGGGTTACCCGGCGGCATGGAGATGACCGGCATGTCGACGCCGAGGTCCCGCAGCTCCAGGAGCTGCCGGTGTATCTCCTTCGGGGTGCCGACAACGACCACGTTATCGGCCATGTAATCGGGCACGGCGTCGATGGCCGCGTCCTGGCCGCCACTCCAGGCAGCCTCGATCCGCGCCGTTTCCTCCGGATAGCCCTCGCGGGCAAGCATCTCCTTGTAGAAGACGCCCATGCGCCCGATGTACCAGGCGAGGGGCTGCTTGGACTGGCGCTTAACCGCCTCGCGCTGCGACTCATCGAACACGTAGCCGGTCGTCAAATATGGCGCGACGACGATGTCCGAGCCGGAGCGGCCCGCGCGCCTCGCGCCGCGGTCCAGCCGTTGGCGCACGGAGCCGTACTTCGTCTTCGGCCAGTGGATAGGGATGAGCCCATCGGCGATCTCGCCCGTCTGGACGATGCTGGCCGGGGTGATCGCGGCGATGTATATGGGGATGTGGTCGCGCACCAGGTTCACCTGCAGGCGAAAGCCGCGCTCCAGGTTGAAGATCTCGCCCTTGTACACCAGGCGCTCGCCGTGGAGGAGCATGTTGATGATCTCCACGTACTCGCGCAGGCGCCGCATCGGCTTTTCGAACGGCACGCCGTGGAAGTGCTCGATCACGTTGGCGCCGGAGGTGCCGAGGCCGATGAGCATCCGGCCGCCGCTCAACTCATCCAGGGTCGCGAAGGTGCTGGCGATGACCCCGGGCGAACGCGAGTAGACGTTCATGATGCCGCTGCCGACCTTGATCCGGTCGGTAGCCCGCACGACCTCGCCCATGGTGGTGACGATGTCGTAGCCCCAGGTCTCGCCGAACCAGATGGAGTCGTATCCCAGCTTGTCGGCGATGCGGATCTTCTCGATCGACTGGTCGCGGTTCGGTCCGCCGGCGATGCCGCCCGTGAGGCCGATGCGCAGCTTTCCGTCGCTAGTCATGGTGCTCTCCTTGGCGCCTGTACGGTCCGGGGTGGCGCTCATTGTCGGCCATCCGTCCGCTTACGTATACGCCCCGTTTGACGGCAGTAGGCGGCGGGCCTAGTACCATGGTCAGCGATGCCGCCGCCCCGCCTGCGAGACCGGATAGAGTCCCTGCTTCGCGACGAGCTTAGCCGCCTCGGACGGCCGGGTCTGAGCTTCCTGCTCTGCCTATCGGACGCGTCCTGGCGCGCCGCGATGCGCGAGGTTGCCTGCCCATCTTATGCGGCCCGCCTGGCCTCGCCCACGGCGCGCCGAGGCACCCGCGGCAAGCTCGGGATGGCAACGGTCTGCCACTTCCGCCACGCGCATTCGGCCGTGGTCTACGTCAAAACGCGCGGGCGCACATGGAGCGAGATTGAGGACACGGTCCGCCATGAGGCCCTGCACCTGGCGCGGCCGAGCTACAGCCACCGCCAGGTGGAGGCCGCGCTGGGTCACCACGTGCCGCCGCGGTGGCCTCGACGCCGTCGCCGGCAAGGGCGCCACGCGGGCGTGAACCCCTAACCAGCCGTCCTCGAAGCCCCGAGAGCCCGCCGGCGAAATCCCTAGGGACGATCCCTAAAGAATCGACTGCACCGGCCGATACGTCATAGACAACTGGACAGGGCCGCCATCAGCGGCCGTTGAAAGGATTGCTGGCATGCAAGGTCGATTCACGTTGTGGTGGTCCCGGTCACGGGACGAGCGCGGCATCACGGGGCTGGAGACGGCGATCATCCTCATCGCCTTCGTCGTCGTTGCCACCGTGTTCGCGTTCGTAGTGCTTACCACGGGCATCTTCAGCTCGGAGCGAGGCAAGGAGACGGTGTTCGCCGGCCTCCAGAAGGCGCGCGGCACCATGGAGGTCCGGGGAGGCGTCGTCGCGACCGCCCCTGGCGGCGTACCGACCACGATCCAGTTTGCCGTCGCCACCACGGCCGGCGGCGACCCGATCCCGATGGACCCGCTGGCCACCAACAACCGGATGGTCATCGCCTACCGCGACCCTACGGTCGTGGACGACGACGTGCCCTACACGGCGAATGACATCATCGGCGACGGCGACGCGCTCCTGGAGCCAGGCGAACTGAAGCTGGTCGTGATTCAGATCTCCGACATCAACCCCGCGCCCACGATCACCGCCAACAGCCGCTGGACGCTGGAGTTGCAGACCCCGGTGGGCGCCGTCATCGACCTCACCCGGTCGATGCCCGGCGAGCTTGCGGACGTGATGCAGCTGCACTAAAAAGCCACCCACAAGGGCAGAGACGAAGGGCCGGGCACCAGCCGGCCCTTCTGCATGCCTCGCTCCATGCCTGGCATGTATTTCATTTGTGAAAGGCGCTCCTGCGAGTGACTTGCAGGGCGGCGCAGACCGGGTATTATGTCCGAAACACTTCTCCGGCGAAACCTGTCGGAACTGTGACATCTCGATGCTCCCGCCAGCCGTCCGACGCTTGCTGTTACGCATACCCGAGGCGCGGCCCTTGGCCGCCTTCCTGGTGCCGCCCTACGAAGACGGTTGCCGCCTCACGCTGAGGCGACTCCTCAACCTGTACAGGGTGCGCTGGCAGTACAGCCGCCGCAGCCTCAAACTCCGCGGTTACCCCCTGATCCTCACCGTCGAAGCGACAAACGTGTGCAACCTGCGTTGCCCGGCCTGCTTTACGGGCGCCGGCGAAGTCGGGCGCACGCGCTCGTTCCTGCCGATGGACCAGTACCGCGCGCTCCTGCGCGAGCTAGGGCCATACGCGTTCCGGGTCGAGTTCTACAACTGGGGCGAGCCTCTCCTCAACAAGGACGTCTTCGAGATGGTCCGTGAAGCAAAGCGATACGGCGCTTCGACGGTCATCAGCACGAACTTCAGCGTGCCTTTCGACGCGGAGCGGGCCGAGCGCCTGGTGGAGGCCGGCCTGGACGTGCTCGGCGTCTCGCTGGACGGCGCCACTCAGGAGACGTACGAGAAGTACCGCGTTCGCGGCGACATCAGGCGTGTCCTCGAAAACTGCCGCCTGGTGCGGGACGCCAAGCGCAGGCTCGGCTCGGTCAAGCCGCGTCTGGTCTGGGAATACCACGTATTCGAGCACAACGTGCACGAGACCGAGGAGGCAAAGCGCCTCGCCGCCGAACTCGAAATGGACATCTCGATCGACAAGGGCTGGGTCGTGGGCGATGATTGGGATACCGAAAGCAAGTTCGCCTACTTCGTGAACCCTTCTGCCAGGCCCTGCGACTTCCTCTGGCAGAGGGCCATCGTGCAGAACGACGGCGGCGTCGCGCCCTGCTGCGGCACCTTCTACAAGGAAGACGACTTCGGCAGCATCTGGGAAGGGGACGGGGGGAATCGCCGGTTCCGGGAAGTGTGGAACAACGAGAGCTTTCAGACCGCTCGGCGGCTGTTTCACCGCCGCGAAGGCGGCGAGGACGCCAGGCGGCTGGTCTGCTACGACTGTCCGGCTACGATCATCTGGGAGAGCTACCAGAAGCACATTGCGGCCGGGAAGGACCCGGCGGCGTTCCAGATCACCTACACGACGAACGACAGCTTCCACTATTTCTTCAACCGCCGACCGGCCAGGTCTGCCCCGCCGATCGCCGAGGGCGATCTTCTCGAAGTCCTCCCGGCTTCCCGGTGAGGGACCGCGCCCGCCATGCCCGGCGCGCTGCCGGGAGCGCGAGACCAGCTTTCCGGCCTTGGCATGGCGGCCGGCATTCTGACTGAGCGTGCGATAGGTCTTGACGCGGCAGCGGATGATGATAACATCATCACCAAACCACCGCGGGAGCAGCACCCCATATGACCCAATCCCTCGTCCGGCCGGGCCGACGGGTTGAGCGGTCGGCCCAGATCAGGGCTGACCTCCTGGCCGCGGCCGAACGCCTGCTGGCCCAGAAGGGCATCGACAGGACGACAATCTCGGACATCACGTCCGAGGCGGGGCTTGGCTTCGGCACCTTCTACAACTACTTCGCATCCAAGGAAGACCTGTATCAGGAGCTGGTGCGCAACGCGCTGCAGATGCTCGTCGAGCGGATCGACACGCGCTGCGCCAGCACGCCCGACCATTACGAGCGCCTGCGGGTCATCGCGGAAGAAGGCGCCGACTTCGCGGCGGACCACTCCGACCTGTTCGTCCTCCTCACCACCAATCCCGACGTGCACGAGGCCACTCACGAAGGCGTCGAAGAGCTCGCAGCGTCCCTCAAGGGTTGGCTGCGTAAGGGTTTCGCGGACGGCGTCTTCCAGGCGGTCGATCCGAACATCGTAGTGAAGGCGATCATCGGCATGTACGCCTTCGTGCTGCGGCCCCTGGCCAGGGATGCCAGCCGCCGCGAGGAAATCAAGGACGCGCTCATCCGCCTCATTCAGGGGGCGGTGATCGGAATACACCACCAGGTACCCCCGGCACCCGGGGTGAAAGGAGCAGGGCAGTGACCACGACTGCAAATGACGTCTACGCTCTCTGGAAGCGCATCGCCGAGGAGCAGCCGGACCTCGACCTCGACCTGAGCTGGCTCGAGGCCCAGACGGAGAAGGGCGTTGCCGCCCGGCCGGGCAAGCACGGCTTGACTGTCGAAGAAATCCAGATCGGCAAGTACGGCGAAATCCCGGACGAGACCAAGAACTACAGCTCGCGGCCACGCGGCGCCGCGCCCTGGCCGGGCGTCGGACGGTTGGGCCTGCGCTGGAACGAGAAAGCCCAGAGCTGGTCCGAGTCCGTGACCCTGCTCTACGAAGAGGCCCAGTCCCGCCAGTGGTCATCGGCCACTGACATCCCCTGGGAGGAGCTCCGCAAGAACCCGCTGCCCGACGACCTCGAGTTGGCGATGGCCCAGCTTTGCACCTTCCTGACGCAGGTGGAGTTCATCGCCGGCGACGTGCCGGGCCGCTGGGTCTCCCACATCAGCCCCGACCACTACGAGACGGCGCTGTTCCTGGGCACTCAGATCATGGACGAGGCCCGCCACATGGACGTGTTCCGCAAGCGCGGTATCTTCGGCGGCGTGGGGATGCTCCAGGCCGGAAACGGCGCCGTGGGCTTCCTGTATGACCAGGACTTCGCCGAGATGACGGCGACGCTGCACATCGTCGCTGAGGGCTTCGTGCAGAGCATCTTCCGCATGGGGGAGCTCATCGGCAAGAACGAGGCGGACAAGCGCATCTTCCGCCTCGCCGCTCAGGACGAAAGCCGCCACGTGGCCTTCGGCGTCATGCACTGCAAGCACCTGCTGGCCACCCAGCCGGAGCGCAAGGAGGAGATCGCGAACTACATCCAGCGCCAGGGCGGCACCGGCGGCGCCTCCATCGCCACCGGCAACACGACCAGCGAGTCGCTGGCAATCCTGCTCGGCGGCGGCAAGCACAACCTGGACGAGGGCTACAAGATGCTCATGGCCGCTCGCGCCAAGCAGTCCAAGGAGCTTGCCCAGCGCCTGAAGGTCGTCGGCCTGACTGAGATGGCAGAGGGCATTCTTGCCCGCCTTGGCCAGCAAGCCGCGGTGCCGGCGTAAAGACCTCGAGAAACGGGACAAGGAACGAAGGAGACGAGGAACGAGGGGGGACGGGACAGGCGGCGCGAACCGTTGGCGGCCTTGTCCCTTGCGCCTGAATCCTTGTTTCTGCTCCGCAGGAGGACTCGATGACCCAACAGCTTGAGCTGCCGGAGAGCCTGGTAAAGGCGGCAGAAGAGAGAAAATGGCCGCTGGACCTCGTACGCCAGGGGCTATCGTCCGGGATACCTGCCGCTCGCATCGAGCAGGTCATCCGGTCCGGCGTCAGCCCGCAGCAGGCGATCGCCATGCTCGCCAACGCCCGCGCCGGCTCCCCCGGGGCCACGCTGCAGGGCCTGCAGGCGAACATCACGCCCGGCAGCGCCGGGCCGCCGCCCCTGGACATGAGCTGGGCCGAAGTGCCGACCGAGCGCGGGTTCTTCCCCCAGATCGGCCCCAACGGCCTCGAGCTCAAGGACGTGGAGCAATCCTCCTATGGCATAGTCCCCGACTACTGGCCGTACGAAAACGACATGCCGCGCGGCTCCTACCTGCCGCCTGACCTGGGGAACACGCCCGCCAGCTACAGCATCTACAAGAAGTCAGAGGTCTGGGCTCCAAGCGCAGCCGCGCTCTACGAAGAGGCGATCCGCGGCCACTGGATCTCCGCGACGGCAATCCCATGGGAGTCGCTGAAGCCGCTGCCCCAGTACGAGGAGCTGGCCATCGACCAGCTCTGCACGAACTGGAGCGAGCAGTCGCACAACGGCCTCGAGTGCGTGTCCAAGTGGCTCGAGGAGATCAGCTACGGCTTCCACGAGGTGAAGCTGTTCCTGGCGACCGTGTGCTTCGACTACGGCCGCCAGACCGAAGCCTTCCGCAAGCGGGCGCTCGCGAATGGCGGCGGTCTGGGCCTGCAGACGCCGGGCGTCTACACGCGCGCCGCCTACTCGGCGATGAAGTTCTCGGAGATGGCCACCATCGTCATGGTCGTCCGGGCGAGCTTCCAGATCACGCTCTGGGACGAGTTCGGCCACCTGCTCGCCCGCACGGATGCGGACCGCAAGCTCTTCGAACTCGCGACGCGCGACCTCAAGCGCCACCTGCAGTACGGCCTCGAGCACCTGCACTACTTCTTGCAGACCGAGCCGCACAAGCGAGGCCAGGTGAAGACCTGGCTGTCCCGCGGTGAGGCGGCGATTGGCGCCGAATGGGGCCGCAACAAGCCCCACAACGAGGCGCTGATGCTCCTGCTGGACTCCGACCCGCGGGCAGCGAAGGCAAAGCTGCGCGGCATCTGGCGACGCCAGGTCGAGGCCTACAAGGCGCAGCTCGAGAGCATCACCATCCGCAACCATGAACTGAACCCGATTCTCGCCAGGCACCTCGAGGAGCCGGTCCTGGCCTGATGCTCTCCCCGAGAAGCTGATCCAGGAGCGGGCCTCTCGGCCCGCTCCTCTGCTCTTCCCAAGCCTCCGGGGCGTCATTGCGAGGGCGAAAGGCCCAAGCAATCTTTGGCGCTCACACGGCGCCGTCCGCGTCCCTACTCAGCCGCCAAGGGTTGCTTCGCCCGTGGGGGGGCTCGCAATGACGTTGGGACGGCCGCAGTGGGCAACCCTAGACGGCGGCGGAGCCAGGTCACGAAGGGCCTTCACGCGGCGTCATTGCGAGGACGAAAGGCCGAAGCAATCTTTGGCAGCTCACACGGTGCCGTCCGCGTCCCCACTCGGCCGCCAAGGGTTGCTTCGCCCGTGGGCTCGCAATGACGTTGGGACGGCCGCAGCGGGCAACCCTAGACGGCGGCGGAGCCAGTCACGAAGGGCCTTCACGCCAGGTCTTCGACACGCGCCGGATGTCATCCGTGCCCAGGCCCTCCCAGAGGGCCCAGTGGGCGTAATCGATGAAGAACTCGAAGAGCCGGTGGTTCACGCTTGTCATGTCGATCGCCCGCGCGGCTTCCCAGGCCAGCTCCTCCGAGGCAGGGTCGTCGTCGGGAAGGGCGCGGCCGTGGATCAGGAATTCCTCGTCGCTGTCGCCAAGGACGGCGTGCATTGCGTACCGGCTGTCGCGCAGCAGGTTCGGGTACTTGGCGGTGTGCTTGGCCACGAAGACGAAGAGTCGCCCGCCGTTAATCAGGGGCGTCGCCGGGTGCACGCGCGGCGCTCCGTCAGCCGCGGTCGTGGCGATGAAAGCGACGCCGCAGCCGAGCAGCGCCTTGCCCCGCGCCGCGATCTCCGGCGCCTGCTTCTCGAACCCGCCCCAGCTCAGCATGCGAAGCCGCATTATAGGACAGCGCTGGCCAGTCGTTTCCAGGGCAGGGCCTGCCCTATCATGGCACTATCTCCTCGGGAGGGAAGGCATTGGCGGAGTACGACCCCGGCTGGCTTGCAGGCAAGGTAGTTCAGGGTACGCCCGATGCGGTAATCGCGGCGGATGGCGACGGCAAGGTCATCCTCTGGAACTCCGGCGCCGAGAGGATCTTCGGCTACACGGCGGCCGAAGCGATCGGCCAGTCGCTGGACCTGATCATCCCAGAGCGCCTGCGCAAGAGACACTGGGACGCCTACCAGGCATCGATGGCGAGCGGCACCACGAAGTACGGGTCGGACGAGCTGCTGGCCGTGCCGGCGGAGCGCAAGGACGGCACCCGCATCTCCATCGAATTCACGATCACTCTGCTCCGCGATGATGCCGGCCGGCTGATCGGCCCCGCGGCCGTCATCCGCGACGTGACCGCCCGCTGGAACGAACAGAACGAGCTCAGGAAACGCCTCAGGGACCTCGAGGCGAAGCTGCCCGCAGCGGTCGAAGGCTCTGCTGCCGCGACCTGACAGTCAGTCGGCGGCAGGCCGCCGCGGCGCATTGATGCGCACCTGTATGCTCCGGGCCTGAGGCCTTTGCCCTCTCGTGGCGGCCGAAGCCGCAGCATGGACCCCAAGCGCCCCCAAGCGCGCTACGGGAGGGAACCATGTGCATCACTTGCGCCTGCAACACTCCGGAGGACAACCACGGCGACCCGAAGAACATCACTCTGAGCCAGTTCCGGGAAGCCGCAAAGGCCACCGGGACGGACATGGATGGCCTCCTCCGGAACATCAACCAGGGCTTCCAGCGTTACGCCGGCGTAAGCCAGCCCGCCGGGTCATCGCCGCGGCAGCAGCGCTAGTCAGTCAGCGGTCCGCTCCAAGAGCACGACCGGGATTTCGCGCTCGGTCCGCTTCTGGTAGTCATCGTAGGCTGGCCAGATGGAGGTCATCAGGCGCCACAGCGCCGGTTTCTCGTCTGGCGTGGCAGTGCGCGCCCGGGCGCGGAACTTCTCGGCGCCGACCTGGACCATCACCTCAGGGCGAGCGCGGAGGTTCAGGTACCACTGCGGGTGCTTCGGAGCGCCTCCCTGCGAGGCGACGATGACGTAGCGATCGCCGTCCCGGCCGTAAATCAGGGCCGTGCGCCGCAGCTTGCCGGACCGGCGGCCGCGGGTCGTCAGCAGCAGGGTGCTGACGCCACGCCAGGTGTGGCCCTTCTCGCCGTCGGTCTCGACGTACTCGCGGACATGCTGCGCAACCCAGCCCGTCGGACTGTCCAGGACTTCTTCCTGTGTCATGCCCACTCCGAAGCAGTCATCTCGGCTTCGCGCCCTGACTGCGCGGGTGTCCTTCGATCGAGGCGCTTAGTGGTGGCCGCCCAGCGAGCCCTCGTCCGGCGGCGGCATTCGCCCGCCCCCCAACGCGACCTTGACCGCGTAGACGACGGTCAGGAAGGCCATTACGCCGACCACCAACGCGGCCGTGCCCAGGCCGACCTCCGTGGCGTCCGGGCTCCTGGCGGCCTCGCTCACGCCCGAAGGCGCGAGCAGCGCCGGCATTACGACGAGAAGGGCGAAGAGGACGCGCGCGGTCATCGACACCACCGAGACTGATTTGCCCCGCAGGACTGTCCCGATGTTAGCCCCTCGTCCGCTTAGGGAGTAGAGAGTTCGCGATAACCCTCGAGGTCCTCGCAAGCCACCAGGCGGCCGCCGCGCGTGTAGAGTCGCACGACGCGCGAGCTGAGGCTGGCTAGCACCTCGTAGCTGATCGTTTCCGAAAGAGCGGCGACCTCGTCCGCCCAGATCGACTCGGAGCCCTGCTCGCCGATGAGCGTGACCTCGTCCTCCACGGCCACGCCCGGGATGTCCGTGACGTCCAGCATGAGCATGTCCATGGCCACACGGCCAGCGAAGGGCGCCCGGCGTCCCTGGACGATGGCGAAGCCCCGGTTCGAGAGGATGCGATGGATGCCGTCGGCATAGCCGGCCATGATCGTCGCGATTACGCTGGGGCGCCTGGCCTGCCATGTGCGGGCGTAGCCGACGTACTCCCCCGGCTGCAGGCGCTGCACGCGGGCCACCCGCGTCCGCAGCTGGAGGACTGGAGACAGGGCCACTCCGCGGCTCACGAACTCGGAAGGGTAGTAACCGTAGACGCCAATCCCGGCCCGCACCATGCCGAGCCCGAGCTCCGGCAAGTCCAGGATGCCGCCGGTCGAGGAGAGGTGGTGGACCGGTATCCAGGGCAGCTTGTCCGCGGCGTCCCGGAAGGCGAAGTACTGGCGAAAGGTAAACTCCTTGTCGCCTTCGTCTACGGCAGCGAAGTGGGTGGAGAGACCTTCGACGACCACGCCCGGCAGCTCGCGGACCGCCTCGGCGAAGGCTACCGCTTCGGCGGGCAGAAGGCCGTAGCGGTTCAGGCCCGTTTCGACCTTGATGTGCACGATAGCTTCGCGGCCGGCGGCGACGGCGGCGTCCGAGAGCGCCCGGGCCGTCTCCATGGAGGCCACCGTGGCTCGCAGCGAGGCGGCGACAACCCGCGGCGCGATGCCGGGCGAGATGCTGCCGAGGACCAGGACGGGCGCGTCGATACCGTTGCGGCGCAATACCTCGCCTTCTTCGACGCCGATGACGCCCAGGCCCCAGGCGCCAGCAGCGAGGGCGGCTTTACCGACCGCAGTGGCGCCGTGCCCGTAGGCATTGCCCTTCACGACAGCCAGCAGGCGCGGCGCCGCCTCTCGAGCGATCAGCGCCCTCACGTTCGCTTCGATGCGGTCGAGGTCGATCTCGGCCCAGACCCGGAGGCCGGAGCGTAACGCCCACTCGCGGGCGCTCTCGATGGAGACTTCGGCGAAGCTCAGGGGACCAGCGCCCAGTCCGCCGGCAGGCGGTAAGGGAAGACCTCGGATGTCCACTCGTCGCCATCGAAGACGCGCGCCCGCCCCTCTCTCTTCACCTCGCGGTAGGTGTTTACCAGCTGGACGACACGCCGTTCGGGCAGGTTGAAGAGCACCGCGCCGGCTCCGACCGGCCGGAGGCTTGCCTCCCTGGTGACGTCGTCCACGACCCGGAAGACGGGCTGGTCATAGCGAGAGGAGAGGACGAGCGCGGTATGGATCGCCTCCCAGTGACCGTCGACATTGTGCTCGTCGAAGACAGCAAGGCCGCTCAGGACATACTCGCGCAGGGAGGCATAGAAAGGCGCCGTCAGGTCCAGGAGGTCTTCCAGCGTCTGAGGGTAAAAGCTGCAAGCCTTGACGAAGGCTGGAAGGGCGTCGCCGTGGGCGATAAAGCTGACGCCGCCGCGCCGGTCTATCACGGTATAGCGCATCAGATTCATTTGGCTTTGACCCCGCGGCAAGGCCGAGTGTAGCATTGGCTCGATCACCCTGTCAAAGACGACCCACCCCTTGACCCCCCGCCTCCTGACGCCCCTCGCGTTCCTCCTCATATGCGTTTCCGCCTGCGTCGAGACGGACCAGGACACCTCCGCGACGCCGGGCGCGGACGCCACGTCCAGCGCCGGGGCCTCTGCTACGCCCGGCGGCGACCCCTCCCCAACAGCGACGATCTCGCTGACGCCGCGGCCAAACGCTCCCCCGGCCGAGCCGGCGGCGGCTCACCGCCTGGAGGCGGAGGGCGAACTGCAGCAAGCGCTCGAAGCCTACCTTTCGATCTCTGCTTCCGGGGCCCCGAACCGGGCGGAAGGCGTATACGGGGCGGCGCGGGTGCTACTGCAGATGGAGCGCCCGGCCGAGGCGCGCACCCTCCTCGAGCCCTTCCTCGCTTCCGCCTCCCCCGCCGAGGCGGGCCCCGGGCGTTATCTCCTGGCCCGCGCCTACGCGGCCCTGTCCATGTACGCCGAGGCGCTCCAGCAGTACGACCTCTACGTCAAGAGCGGCCGCGCTGGCCTGCCGTATGCCTACCTCGACCGGGCGCGGATCCTCATGGACTTCGGTCAGCCCCTGGCAGCCGCGTCGGAGGCGCAGACGGGACTGGCCGCCGGCGTCCCGGCGGCGGCTCGGTCAGCCTTCAACCTCGTCACCGCCCAGGCGTATGAGAAAGCCGGCGCCTTCGGCGACGCCCTGCGCGCCTACCAGGTCCTGTTCGAGTCCAGCCCCGGCGACCAGCCGCTAGCGCTCTCGCGCATGGCGGCCATAAAGGCGGCGCAGGGCAATACCGCCGCCGCCAACGACGACCTGGTGCGGTTGATGGCTGGATACCCCACGACTCAGCTCGCCCTCGATACAGTGAAGGACTTCGAAGCCCGCGGCGTGGCGGTCGACGGCTACATCCGCGACCTGGTGTACTACCGCCACAACGACTACGCGCGGGCCGAACCGGCGCTCCGAGAACGGATCAACGCCGCTCCGGAATCGCCTTCCAGCGCCGAGGCCTACTACTTCCTGGCCGCCATCCTCGAGTCGAAAGGCGACACAGCCGGGGCGCAGACCCTGTATTCGAAGGTGGTGAGCCTGAACCCTCAGAGCAGCCTCGCCGACGATGCCCTCTGGTGGCGTGGTCGCATCCTCGAAGACGAGGGCAAGCGCGCGGATGCCCAGGCGGTCTACAACCTCATCGCCCAGAACTATCCTCAGTCGAGCTGGGCCGCGGACGCGGCCTTCCGGCGCGGCATGCTCTCCTACCGGGCCTCGGACCACCGGCAGGCGGCGAACATCTGGGGCGAAGGGATCGCCCTTGTCTCGGATGCCATGGAGCGCCAGCGCCTGACGTTCTGGCAGGCCAAGGCCTTGCTCCAGGCCGGCGACCGCGCGGCGGCGGAACCGATCCTGCGCGAACTCGCGGCCTCCGGCGAGGACGACTACTACGGCGTGCGCGCCGTGGCCCTCCTGGCAGGCGACCACAACCAGCCGAAGGCGGACCGCGACTCCCGGGCAAACCTGACGCCGGACTTCGACTGGGCCGCGGCGGAAGCCTGGCTCACGGCGAAGACCGGCCGTGCTGTGGTGCCGCCTTCGGCGCAGGCCTGGTCGAGCGACCCACGTTGGTCTCGGGCCCAGGAGCTCTGGCTCGTCGGCCGCGTGGGCCAGGGGAACGCCGAGATGTTCGACCTGATCGAGGCTTACGCCCGCGACGGCATCGCCATGTACACCATGGCGCGCGTCTTGTGGGACAAGGGGCAGTTCAGCCTCTCCGCCCGCGCGGGGCAGCGGCTCCTCCGCGTCCTGAACACGAACCCCAACGCTGGCCTGCCGAAAGCCCTCATGTCGCTCTCCTACCCGGCGCCCTTCGCGGCGAGCCTGCAGCGCTACGCTTCGGCGGAGCGTATCTCGCCACTGTTGCTCCTCGCCTTCATCCGCCAGGAGAGCTTTTTCGACCCCGGCGCCGCATCGCCGGTGGCCTTCGGGCTCACGCAACTCCTGCCGCAGACCGCGGCCTCCGTCGCCGGGCGCCTCGGCTTGCCCCCGCCGCGGACCGAAGACCTCTACCGCGCCGACCTCAACCTGCGCCTGGGCGCGAACTACATGGCGACCCAGCTCAAGGACTTCGGCGACAACATCTTCGTAGCATTCGCAGCCTACAACGCCGGGCCGAACGCGGCCCGCCGCTGGCTCGCCGCCGCGGGAAGCGATGCTGACATGTATCTGGAGACGATCGAGTACAGGGAAACCCGACTGTACGTCGAGATCGTCGCCGAGAATTACGCCATCTACCGCTACATCTATGCCGGCCACCGCGTGCCGGAGCTTCCCGCGGACTGAGGGCACCAGATCTCCAGGCCAGCGGCCGATACTAATGTCTGGAGATCTGCGATGGGACATGTCCTTTTCATCACTGTGGTGCTGGTCATCTGCGTGGCGTGGTGGGCTGCCGTGTACGCCGCGCCCTGGACCCTGTCTCTGCTGCTGCCCGCCGGCAAACTCATATTCATGATCGGCTTCGCGGTCTTCGCCTTCGGTCTCGGGAGCGCTGCTCTCACGGCCTACAGTATCGCGAGGCCCGAGGACTTCGTCGGCTCGCTGCTCTTCGCTTTCTGGGGAGGGTGGCTGATGCTGGCCCCGACGGCAGCGCGCCGTTCCTCACCCGAGGACAGGGAGATGATGGAGCGCCTGGGCGTAATGCTGGTGGCGCTGATGTGCGTGCTGGTCCTGTCCTTCTACGCGCCGCCGGAGGCCATCGCCGGCCTCCAACTCTGGCTGGTGTTGTTCGGCGGCGCCGTCGCCACGCGCGGCCTCGCTCGCAGGGAGCGCTAGCTCCCGCCGGCCAGCCGCTCGATGTCTCTCAGGTGCTCCAGCTCGTGCTGGGCGCAACGGTTCATTAGCCACTCGATGGACGGCTCCCCCCAGGCGGCATGCTGCACCGTGCGGCGCCAATCGTCCTCCGTGAGGCGGGCAAGGGCGGCGAGCATGTTTGACCTGATGCGGCCGAAGGCGCTTAGCACCTGGTCGAGGTCCTGGGAGATGTACTCCCGGCTCCGCGCCAGGTCCTCGTTGTCGTAGCTGGCGACGCGCGGGTTATCCTCGCTGACAGCGCGCATCAGCCGGCTGTTGAAGATCTCGGCGTAGTCGCGTAAGTGGCAGACAAGCTCGATGAGCGACCAGCCGCCGTCGTCCGCCCGGCGCCGCAGCACGCCTGCGGGAACGCCAGCGGATGTCGCGCGCAAGCGCTCCGGCGCGCTGCTGAGGAGTTCGATGATCTCGGCCCTGGTGCGGGGAGGGTCCTGCGGCGCGCTGGTCATGCGCGCCCGCTGCCCGTAGCCGCGAGAGCCTTCAGAGACCGGATCTGCTCGAGGTGCTCCTTTTCCGCGTCCACAAGGGCCTGCGCAAGCTGCTTCAGACTCCGCCGTCCGACGCCCGGCCACTGGCCAAGACGCGACCAGTCGACCGCGTGCGCGAGGAGGTCGACCGTCTGCAGGCGGAAGCGGCGCATCTCCTCGATGACCCGCCGCAGGTCTGCCTCCTGGTAGCCGCGCTCGCGGACGTAGGCGTCCTGGTCGTAAGGGACGAACATGGGGTCGTTCTGGGCCCAGACCTGGTAGAGGCGCTTGTGCCAGACTTCCGCGCCGTCGCGCAGGTGGCCGACGACCTCCTTGATCGACCATTCGTTGTCCGACGGTTTGAACCGCAGCACCTGCTCCGGCAGCCCGGCAATCTCCGCCTCGACAGCATCCGGCATCTCTCTCAGCGCCTCGATGATCTCGAGGCGGTCGGCGCTGTGTATCACTCTCTCTACCACGTGTTGTCCCCTTCTCCGGACTCCTCCATCGGCGCCGCCCCGGCTGCTCCGGGAGGCGCGGCGTCTCGAATGCCCCGCGATCGCACGACCAGGAGGTCAGGTGCCAACTAGGCGCCCAGCAAGCGCTCCAGGATCGCCTCCATCTCCTCGTCGCTGTAGAAGTGTATCGTCAGACGGCCGCCGCGCCGCCCTTTGACGACTTCGACTTTCGTGCCGAGCGCGGAGCGCAGCTTGTCCTCGACAGCCGCCAGGTCTGTCGCGAGACGCCGGTCGCGTCGCCGTGCGGGGCGCTTCTGCTTCGCGAGGCGCTCGGCGTCCCGGACCGTGAGGGCGGCCTGCAGAATGCGCTGCCAGACATGGCGCCGTTCGGCCGGCTCATCGATCGCCAGCAACGCCCGTGCGTGGCCAGCACTGATCTCGCCCCGCGCCAGGCTGCCCTGGATCTCATCCGGAAGGCTCAGCAGGCGGATAGCGTTCGTGACCGCCGACCGGCTTCGCCCCACGCGCTGCGCCACCGCCTCCTGGGTGAGCCCGAACTCGTCCACGAGCCGTTTGAAGGCAAACGCCTCTTCGAGCGGGCCGAGGTCCTCGCGCTGGAGGTTCTCGACCAGCGCAAGCTCGAGCAGGGCGCGCGGACTCGCCTCCTTCACGATCACAGGCACGCGCGAGAGGCCGGCACGGCGCGAGGCCAGGAGCCGCCTCTCGCCCGCGATCAGCTGGTAGACCCCGGGTTGCCCATCGCGCTTGCTGACCACGAGAGGCTGAATGACGCCGTGCTCGCGAATGCTCTGAGCCAGCTCCTCCAGGGACTCGGGGTCGAAGGCCGAGCGCGGCTGCTGCGGGTTCGGCACGATGAGGTCGATGTCGACCTCTTCCACCGCCGGCGTGAGCTCGGGGATCAAAGCGCCGAGCCCGCGCCCGAGGCCGCGGCGCTGCGGACGCCCGCCCGCGCTTGCCTGCTCCATGCTCACGCCTTTGCCTCCACCGCCGCGCCCCTCTCCGCGAATTCGGCGGCGAAGGCGCGGTACGCCCTCGCCGCCGGTGAGGAGGGCGCGTACTGCCCTACAGCGAGGCCGTGGCTGGGCGCCTCGCTGACCCGCACATTCCGCGGGATCACCGTACGGAAGGTGCCCGGAAAGTGCCGTCGCACCTCCTCCGCAACCTGTTGTCCCAGGTTCGTCCGGCCGTCGAACATCGTGAGCAGAAGGCCGCCGACCCGGAGGGATGGGTTCAAGTTGCGGCGCACGGCCTCCAGGGTCCGCACGAGCTGGGACAGGCCCTCCAGGGCCAGGTATTCGCACTGCACCGGCACCAGCGCTTCTCCCGCCGCCGTAAGCGCATTCAGCGTCAGCAGCCCAAGCGAGGGCGGGCAGTCGATGATCACGAAGTCGTAGCGCACCGTGAGTCCCTCGAGGACGCGGCGCAAGCGGTACTCCCTGGCCATCGCCGGCACGAGCTCCACCTCGGCGCCAGCGAGGTCGGCGCTCGCCGGCGCCAGGTGCAGGTTCTCGGTCACCCTCAGGATCGCCGCCTCGAGCGGCGCCTCGTCCACAAGCACGTCGTACATGCTGGTCTCACCGGCCCGCTGTCCAAGCCCCGAGGTGGCATTGGCCTGCGGGTCGATGTCGATCAGCAGGCAGGTGTGGCCGCGGGCGGCAAGCTCCCAGGCCAGGCTGATAGCGGTGGTAGTCTTGCCCACGCCGCCCTTCTGATTCGCCACCGCCACCACGCGCGTCACGAAGCCCGCCCCGCAGCTCCGGCCGCAAGCAGCGCCTCTATCTGCTCGCGCCGCGCGATGCCCTCGAGCCCGACTCCCTGCACCGACAGCGCCGCCGCCGCGGCGGCGAAGCGCGCCGTCTGGGCCAGGTCTCCGCCTGTTTCGCGCCAGCGCACGAGAAAGGCCGCAGCGAAGACGTCGCCGGCGCCAGTTGGGTCCACCTCGCGTGCGGGCAGCGCGGCGAACTCATGCCGGCCGTCATCATCGAACACCGTGAAGCCGCGAGCGCCGCGGGTCAGCACCACGACGGGGACGTAGGCGAGCCAGGAGGCCACGGCCTCGGGCTCTGTAACGTCCTCCTCCGAAACGAAGACGATGTCACCGATGAGCCAGGGCGCCACGGAATCCACTTCCCCCGGCAGCACGTCGCTCCCGCGCAGCCGCCTCAACCACCCCTGACAGGACAGGCCGACGAGGCTCGCCTCGGGAAACGCCGCACCGGCGTTTACCTCGACGTCATGAAATACGGGAGCGATCAGGACAATGGGAGCACTTATCCAGGCCCGCGGGACCTGCGCGGCCCCAATCGGCCGCGCGCACTGCACCACGCGCTGGCGCCTCACTCCGTCCCGGTACACGTTCTCGAACGTCGTCGTCTGCACGTCGGGCAACACATGCCAGACCGTCTCCGGCAAGGCTTCGGCCGGACTGACGTCCGGCGAGCAGACTGTGACCGCAGCCGTGCGCAGGCCCAGCAGGTGCGCTTGCCTTACGGCGTATGCGACACTTCCACCCAGGCGCCACCCGCCGGGCGTTATGTCCTTTACGACGTGTCCGACGGCGAGAAAGTCGGCCGGCACGTCCCCTCCTCAGCGGCTGGGCGTAATCGCGACTTTGCGGGCCTCGCCCTCGCCGATGCTCACGGTCATGACCGCCGGGTCGTTCGCTAGTGCCAGGTGGACGATGCGCCGCTCGTTCGGCGGCATCGGCTCGAGCGTGACCGAGCGCCCGGTCCCGCGCACCCGGTCCGCCATACGCCGCGCCAGGGTCACCAGCGCCTGCTCGCGCCGCCGCCGGTATCCGTCCACGTCGATCCCGAACGCCACGCGGTGCTTCACTCGCTTGGCCACAATGAGGTTGACCAGGTATTGCAGCGACGCGAGGGTGCTGCCTCGCCGGCCGATCAGGATCCCCAGGTCATCGCCCTCGACGTCGAGTACGGCCTCGATCATGCCCACGCCGTCGCCGGCGGTCTCGGGCTCGCGCGCGGTCACCACCGCCTCGATCCCCATGAGCCGCAGCAGATCCTCGAGCACGGCCACCGCCGCCGCGACGTCTTCAGGCGCGGCGGTCTTTACCGCCCGGCCACCTCGGCGCAGCGCCGCGGGCTGCTCCTCGTCCTCGATCTCTGCTTCGTACTCTTCTTCCTCGCCCTCCTCCTCCTCTTCCTCGCCGTCGTACTCTTCTTCCTCCTCCTCGCTTTCGAGGGCGGATGGGGCGGCGGCCACGACAGATGGCAACGGTTCGACGCGGACGCGGGCTGGCTCGCCGCGGAAGCCGAGAAGGCGGGGGCGGCCCTCGCTCAGGACCTCGATCGAGACCTGGTCTCGGCGGAGGCCCAGTTCCTCGAGGGCGTTGTCGATCGCCTCGTTGACGGTCCTACCTTCGGCCTCGACGCCTTCCACTCTCGTACCTCCTGCGCCGCCGCGCGCCGGCCGCACGCGGCGCCGGCGTAGCGCCGTCCTCGCTAGGGGGCTGGCCGCGCGGCCACCGGCGGGCCCCGGCCGGTGGTTCTTCTTCGTCCTCCGCCATCG